>JAPKBY010000049.1 GCA_028823185.1 Planctomycetota bacterium | reverse complement strand
GAGGGACTCTCTAGCCTGTCCTCCAAGATCTCAGCGAGGATGTCCCTGTAATCAATCGTGATGGGCAGGTTGCCGTTCCCGAGGCTCGCCGGGTCGAGGCCGGGCCACTGCGAGATCACCTGGCCGCCGTCGACGTTGCCGCCCATGACGAACATGCAGCCGCCTTGGCCGTGGTCTGTGCCCTCGCTGTCGTTCTCTTCGACGCGTCTCCCAAATTCTGACATCACGACCACCGTCACCTTGTCGATGTCGCTGCCGAGATCTCTCCAGAAGGCCTCAAGGCCTGCTCCAAGGTCCGCGAGCTTGGTCGCGAGCGTCCCGGTCAAGGGGCCCATGTTGGCGTGAGTGTCCCAGCTCGGGATGTCGATGTGCGCGACCTCAAGGCCGATGTCCGCCTTGATCGTCGCCGCGGTGTATCCGAGCTGTTCACCGAAAGAGCTGGCCGGATAGCTCGCCCCATTCGCAGGCGAGTAGTTAGCGAAGTTGACCGAAGCCAAGAGATCCACCGTGGGGAGAGAGGACGCAGCGGCGCCCTTGAGGGGCTCAATGGTCTGCGAATACATCTCTAAGTAGAGCTGCCTCCTGAGCGCCTCTGTCGCGGGCTCTCCAGGGAAGACGAAGTCGCTGGGGCTCTTAATAGAGAGCACTCCGTTAGCCCCGACGAGACCGAGCGCGAGCATCGGAGACCAACCCACGCCACGGAAGAGCCCAGCACCCAACGGACTCACCGTTGAGAGATGACGGCCGATCCAGCCCGTGTTGATGCCCGTGTGTCCCATGTTGGGGGTCGCGGACTCCATGAAATACTGAGCTTCAAAGTGACTGAGGCTCGGATCTGGCGAGCCGGTCGCTTGGACGAAGGCCAGCTCGCCAGCGTTATAAGGAGCCATCAGCGGCGCCAACGCAGGTGAGAGCCCGAAGAATCCGTCTAGGTCGATAGCACCATCCGTCTGACCCGGCGGCGGCACCGCGAGGGTCGGACGCGCGCTGTAGAGCGCCTGGTCTCCATAAGGCACGACCGCGGTCAAGCCGTCCATGCCGCCGCGTAAATAGACCACGACGAGGACATCTCGGCCGTTGTTACCGCTCCGACTCGGCTCGCTCCCAAGAACGAAAGAGGGCGCCATACTCAGCGCACCAGCCGCGCTCGCAGTCACGCCAAGGAAGCCGCGCCTAGAGAGCGCCTCGTACTCCTCGCAAGAGCCCTTCGCCTCGCCATCCATCTCTATTTTCTTCTTCATGAAAGCCTCGCTAGGCGAACTGGAAAGAGGGACTACAGGCAGCCATGGCATAAGCCTGCGCGTGCAAGGCGGCGCCGCTAACAGGCGCAGAGTTGATAAAGGAACGCAAAGCTCTCAGGTCAGGCTTCTGCATGTATCCATGAAAGAGGTGTCGATTCAAAGTGTCGGCGAGCTCGGCGTCGCTCGGCCATCCGAGCAGCTGGCTGATCTCCCAGCTAGGCGTGTCGAGCCCGCTCATCGCGTCCTCACAGATGTCATGAGCGAGCGTCCAACGTGGGAGGACGTTCGCCCCCCAAGTGTCTAGATCGTCCGGATATCCATCCGGGTCAGGCCAGTTGTAAGAGCGGTGACCGAGCGTCTTTAAGGTCGTGTCCAGACCATCAGGATCCAGAAGGCTCGCTGCATCTCCTAATGACCTGACGAGAGAGAGCGCTAGATGCATGGGGCGCTTCAGCTTGGGGTCTTGAAGGGGATCCACCTGTCCGACCCACTTCTCATCCAAGACGGCCATCAGCAAGTCTTTGATCTCTCCATTATTAGAGAGATAGGCGGCCGCGCCCTCATCAATCATCTGCGTCGTCGGCTCATAGCGCAGGAAGAAACGGAACATCTTCTCTGCGAGGAAGCGAGCCGTGGAGGGATGAGTCGCGATGTAATCGATGACTCCCTCAGCCTCTTCCACTCCACCACCAGGGATGGTCTGACCTAAGACGACCTTGGATCCGCCGTCGTGATTCCAGTGCTTGAAGCGGAAGTCACCAAAGTTAGCGTCGGTCGTGACCGAGAAGATGTTCCAGCCCGTGAAGCAGCGCGCGAGCTCTCTGACATCATTCTCGTTGTATCCGCCGTCGACTCCGAGCGTGTGCAGCTCGAGGAGCTCACGCGCATAGTTCTCATTCGGCGCCCCCGCCTCGTTCGAGACATTGTCGAGATAGCGCAGCATCTCCGCGCTCTTCGCGTTGGCCATTAGGAGGTCGCGGAAGTTCCCGAGAGCGTGCACACGGAAGACATCTCGATCAGCGACCGTCCTGAAGGCGCGCTCCCAAGAGCCGAGGTCCTGAGTCACATTGAAGTGATCCGTCCAAAACTCAATCACTCGCTCGAAGAGCTGACGCTTCGAGTGGATCGCGCGAGTGAGCCGCGCGTCGCGAAGCTCCTGCGCCATCCCCCAGTGAGTGCCCAAGGGGCCGCTACCAGAACCAAAGTAACCCATCGCGATCTCATGAGCCGTCAGCGGAAGCGTCGTGTACTGAGCGAGCATCAGATCACAGACCGTGTCATCGATCTGGTCTGGGTCGAGCTGCCAGCTCACCCAGCCCGCATAGCCGCGCTGCTCAAACTCCACCAAGTCAGCTTGGGTGAAACCCCATGTGGCTCGGTTCAAGAGATGATAAGCCGGGTCTCTACGGCTCCGTCGGCGCTCGGACTGAGGCCCAAAGGGAGATTGGCTGGAGAGAAGACTCATACCCTCATTTATAGCAGCAAGCACCTAAAGCGCGAGAGAAGAGAAACTCCTCAATATTTGGCCTAGGTAAAGCCTGCGGCAGCCGACCGACGGAGATACTCTCCGCGGCTAGAAAGACCTCAATGAGCCCTACAAGACAAGCCCTCGACTCCACCCGCCGCGCCTTTGGCCAAGCCCTCTTCGGGCCGACCTCACGCTGGGTCTTGCTCGCAGCCACAGTCGGTGTCTGCGCAGGGGTGACAGCGGTCGCATTCCGCTGGCTGCTCGAGTTCTGTACAGAGAAGCTCTTCAAGGACCCGACAGGGATCGCGACGGAGGGCTTCGCGAGCGCTGGTCCCAACTGGTGGATGCTCCTCTTGATCCCAACAGGAGGCGGCTTGCTCGTCGGCTTGCTCGTACAAAAACTAGCGCCTGAGGCGGAAGGGCACGGCACAGACTCCGTCGTCCGCGCTTACCACCGCCTCAAAGGCGAGGTGCGCCAGCGCGTCATCTACGTGAAGGCGATCGCGAGCGCACTCACTATCGGCACCGGCGGCAGCGCTGGTCAAGAGGGGCCCGTGGCCCAGATCGGCGCAGGGATCGGCTCAACGATCGCCAGGAAGCTCAAGCTCCCCACACGTGAACGCCGCCTGCTCCTGCTCGCTGGTGGCAGCGCAGGCGTGGGCGCCATGTTCTGTTCGCCGCTCGGCGGCGCGCTCTTCATGCCCGAGGTGCTCTACCGCAAATCAGACATCGAGGGCGACGCGCTGATCCCCTGCATCATCAGCTCCATCTTCGCCTACGCGACCTACACGACGATCTCTGGCGATCACCGCGCCGTCGAGCTCTCACCCGAGCTGCTCTCCAGCCTCTCCTTCTCCGACGCGCGTGAGATCATCATCTACTTCGCGCTCGCCGTCGCCTGCACCCTCGTCGGATGGCTCTACACGAAGCTCTTCTACGGAGTCCATGAGCTCAGTCAACGAAGCGGCGGCATCCCCAAGGTCCTGCGCCCGGCCCTCGGTGGACTCGTCCTCGGCTCGCTCGCGCTCCTGCTCTCAAACTTCACTGGCGAGAGCGGCATCCTCTTCGGTGGATATGGATTGATGGAGACCGCCATCTCTGGCGGTCTCACGATCCCCGTCCTCCTCGTCTTATTGCTCGCGAAGATCGCCGCGACCACAGCCACCATCTCATCCGGCGGATCAGGTGGAGTCTTCGCTCCGGCGCTGGCGATCGGCGCCCTGCTCGGCGCCGCCGTCGGACAAGGAGCTGCAGAGCTCTTCCCAGGGCTCGACATCAACCCAGCAGCCTATGCCCTCGTCGGCATGGGTGGCTTCTTCGCAGGCGTCGCCAAGGTCCCGATCACCGCCGTCATCATGGTCTCGGAGATGACGGGCTCTTACACGCTCCTCGCGCCGCTCATGCTCGTCGCGGTCAT
The DNA here is from genome assembly GCA_028823185.1 of Planctomycetota bacterium. Classification (GTDB taxonomy): domain Bacteria; phylum Planctomycetota; class UBA1135; order UBA1135; genus JAKVCE01. The sequence goes on along the minus strand of JAPKBY010000049.1, from coordinate 4,523 downwards.
CCACACCTTGCTCTCACAGAAGTGGTCCATGTATGAGGCTCAGGTCAACTCTCCGGTTGACTCTCCCGCGCACGCCGGCGACTTCGTCGTGGATGTGCTCGAGAGCCTGAGCGTCAAAGAGGTCATCGCAGAGCTCGAAGAGCCGCATCTGATCCTCGAGACGACGACCCTCCGGAAGGTCCTCAAGACGGTCTCGGACTCTAGAGAGTCTTATTTCCCCGTCGTGGACAAGGACGAGCGCTTGGTCGGGATCTTCTCTCTGACCGACCTCAGGCGCATCTTCTTGGAGGAGGTCGCTCAAGATGTGGTCATCACCCGCGACTTCATGGTCGACAATGTCGTCACAGCCAACATGGAGGAAGACCTCCACACGGTCTTCACCCGCATGACCACAAACCGAATCAACGCCCTCCCTATCCTCCGTGGGGATGGTGAGCGCCGTGTTCTCTGCATCCTGGACCGCAATGACATAGGGAGAGCCTATGACCGACGACTCCAAGAGATGCGACGGGCTGGAGACGAAACCTCTCCTGCGCGTTAGACTAGCCAGCTCTCACCCCCTGCTCCCAAGCACCGCAACACTGACCCCAAACACTTCAACAAGCATCATGTACGACCCGCAAATGGTTCAGCCCTTCCGCGATGAGCTCACCACCCTAGGCGTGAAAGAGCTACTCAGCCCTGAGGACGTGACGACCACGCTCTCGGAGAGCGGCACGACGCTCGTCTTCGTCAACTCCGTCTGCGGCTGCGCCGCAGCAGGCGCACGACCCGGCCTTCGCCTCGCGATGATGAACGAGAAGAAGCCCGATCGCTTCGTCACCGTCTTCGCCGGCATGGAGGCCGCCGCCACCGCCAAAGCGCGCGAGCACTTCGCCCCTTACCGCCCGAGCTCACCGCAGATCGCGCTCATTAAGGACGGCGAGCTCGTCCACATGGTTCAGCGCCAAGACATCGAGGGCAAAGACCCCGCGATGGTCGCGAAGAACCTCTCGGACGCATACGACCAGCACTGCTAGTCAGTCGCGCTATGGGCGCAACTCGTCATGATCTCGCGCGCAGCTTCCTCATGGAGGCTGTCTACCGCTCCCGCAACAGCCAGGGCCTCAGCTCTGTCTTTGCGGGCAAGACCAACTGTGGGCTCGGCGAAGGTCCAGTCGCGAACCTCGACCTCACCGAGAAAGCGCAGACTCTATTCAATGAGCTCTGGGCTGAGGCGCCGGCTCAAGAGCAGCTCGACGCGATCCGCGCGACGACACGGGGCTGGGTAGAGCGCAACGACGCGCTCGACAGAGACAGGAATCATTTCCTGCGCGACTTCCGTCAAGCGAACGGCTTTGACCGCACGGACTACACGCCTGAGCAAACGACCGCGTATGAGAGCGGCCTCGACAAAGTGAACTCTGGCGCGGATGACGAGCTCAGCGACGCAGCGAGAGCGCTGCTCGGCAGCGAGTGAAGAGGATCCAGAGCATGCTCCCGGCAGCCGGTTGAGGAGCGATCCTCTCGAGCGATCTCCACTAGAGTGCTGCTCATCATCTCGACCGCATGCCGCGGAAGGGAGCTGAATACATGGCCGAGTTGCAGCACGAATGCGCGCCCGGTGATCGGTCCCTACGCAATCTCGACAGGGGGCGGAATCACAGACCTAAGCGGCCCTTGGCATTGCTACTGTATTCCGAGTCAAGGCCGTCGATGTCCTCCGCTGGGAACAGCGAGTCTGGCAAAACCCCCATCACCGACTGCACGACACCGTCCAATGACTCACTCGCCAATCAGGTCGGAGCCCATCTACTTCGCTCCGAAAGACCGCCCGCTACGGAGCGATGTTGGTTGGCTCGGAGCCCTGCTCGGTGAGCTTCTGCGCGAGCTTGCGCCAAAGGGACTCTACGAGACCGTCGAGGCGGCTCGGGTCGCGGCGCGCCATCGCCGCAAAGGAAATGCAGAGGCCGGCGCGGAGCTTGTCTCGCTCCTACAAGAGCTGTCGTTCGAACAAGCGCACGAAGTCGTGCGCGCATTCAGTGCTTACTTTGGCGTCGTGAATACGGCCGAGCAGGTTCACCGAATGCGCCGGCGCATCGACTACCATCGCGCTCACGAGACCCAACCGTCAAGCCTGCGCGCGTCGATCGAAGAGCTCCATAGGCGTGGCACGAGCCTCGAAGAGATAAGGGAAGCGCTCGCCTCTGTCGTCGTCGAGCCTGTCTTCACTGCACACCCAACCGAGACTGTGCGGCGCACGATGCTGAAGAAGGAGCAACGCTTGGCGCGTCTACTTGTCGAACGATTCCAGAAGGACTCGCTCGATCCGGGTGCGCTCGCGACGATCGAGGACGGGGTCGCGCTGGAGATCGCATCGGCGTGGCAGACCGAAGAGCAGCTGCCGGGACGCCCCACTGTTGGCGAGGAGGTCGAGCACGTGCTCTTCTTCCTCTCCGATGTTCTCTTCCGAGTGGTACCCGCCGTTCACGAGGAGCTGGAGAGCGTGATCGCCGAAGTCTACGGCACTCGTATTCCTATCGACCGGCCGCTCGTGCGCTTCGCGTCGTGGGTCGGCGGCGACATGGACGGCAACCCGAACGTGGGCGCCGACACGATGCGTCGTGCGCTCGCCAGGCACCTGCAGATGGCGCTAAGGCGCTACCGTGAAGAGTTGCGCAAGCTGCACGAGCACCTCTCCCATTCCACAACGCGCGTTGAGGTCGACCCAGAGATTCTCAACCGGATCGCCGACTACCGCGAGCGCTTCCCGGAGGCGTTCAACGAAGTTCCCGCGCGCTACGCTGAAATGCCTTACCGCCAACTTCTGTGGCTCATGACGGCTCGGCTCGAGCGCAAAGGACGCGACGCGGCAGGTGGCTACGGGCCGCCCGAGGAGTTCCGCGCAGACCTCTCGCTCATCGCTGACAGCCTGGCAAAGTCGGACGGTTCGCGCTCCGGGTTCGCACTTGTCGAGCGCACGCTGCGCCGCGTGGACGCCTTCGGCTTTCACCTGGCCGCACTCGATGTGCGGCAGGATGCAGAGACCCACCGCCGCGTCGTAGGCGAGCTGCTCGAGGACCCGGACTTCGCGTCGCGAACTCCCGCAGAGCGCACGACTCTCATCGCGGATGCTTTGCGCGCAGGCGAGACTCGGCCTCCCAAATCACCGAGCGAAGAGACAGCCAAATCGCTTGAGGTCTTTCGCGCATTTGCAGAGGCGCTTGAGAGCTACGGACCCCGTGCGCTCGGCCCGTACATCATCTCGATGGCGCAGGGCCCAGACGATGCGCTCGCCGTGCTTCTTTTGGCTCGCGCTGGCGGCTGCGTCGCAAGCGACGGAAGTGTGCCGCTCGACATCTCGCCTTTGTTCGAGACCGTTGACGATCTTATAGCCGGTCCCGATGTGCTGCGCGCGCTCTCCATCGACACGACTTATGCCGCGCACCTCACGGCACGCGGGCGGCGTCAGTTCGTCATGCTGGGCTATTCGGACAGCAACAAAGACGGAGGAATAGCGGCGTCGCGCGTGGCACTCGACCGAGCACAGGAGCAACTGGTCGGAGCGGCGCAAGAGATCGGACTCAAGCTCACACTGTTCCACGGACGCGGCGGCTCCATCAGCCGTGGCGGATCGAAACCTCGCGCCGGAATTCTGGCCGCGCCCCCCGGGGCTCTTGGTGGATACGCGCGCTCGACCGAACAAGGTGAGATCATCGGCGACAAGTTCGGGTTGCGTGGTATCGCATCGCGGACGCTCGAGGTCTCACTGGGCGCGCTCCTCGAGCGCACGGCCGGCGGAGATCCTGCGGTCGCTGCGACCGAGGAGCAGCGCGCGATCGCGGACACGCTGAGCCGCGCCAGTCGCGAGCGCTACCGCGCGCTGGTCCACGACGACGCGGACTTCACCGCGCTGTTCCAGGGCATGACTCCGATCGATGTGATCGAGCGCTTGCAGATCGGCTCGCGTCCAGCGCGTCGCCGCAGCATGCGCGGCGTTCAGGACCTGCGCGCGATCCCGTGGGTGTTTGCGTGGACTCAATCCCGTGCCGTCTTGCCGGGCTGGTTCGGAGTCGGTTCAGGGCTCGAGGCGGCCATCGAACAATACGGGCTCGAAGCCGTGCGAAAGGCAGGCCGCAACTGGCCGTTCCTTGCTACCTTCCTCGCCGATGTCGAGATGGTGCTGGCCAAGAGCGACATGAACATCGCTGCGCGGTATAGCGAGCTTGCCGGTGATGTCGGTGCGCGCCTCTTCCCAACTCTGCGCGATGAGTTCGAGCGATCCGTCGGCGCGATCTTGCGCGTTGGTGAGTCGAATGAGTTGCTCGAGCGGGACCCGACCCTGCAGCGCTCCATTCGACTGCGCAACCCGTATATCGACCCGATGAGTTTCATTCAGATCGATCTCCTCGCGCGCTGGCGAGAGAGCGATCGACAGGACAAGGACCTCGAGCGCGTTCTGGCTCAGACGGTGAGAGGCATCGCCCGCGGACTGAGGAACACGGGCTGAGAGAAGCTGGCAAAGCGGCTTCAGGAGAGCACAG
>JAPKBY010000557.1 GCA_028823185.1 Planctomycetota bacterium | reverse complement strand
CTCTCCAGAAGGGTGAGGGCACAGCACACCTCCTCGAGATCAAGGGCGGCGAACGCGTCGTCAAAAAGAGCAGGGCTCGAACTAACGCAGCCAAGCTCAGCGGCTCCGATGGAGAGCTCTTTGAGAGTCTCCGCGAGCTGAGGAGAGAGCTCGCAGCAGAGCGCGGGATCCCCCCCTACTTGATCTGCAATGATCGAACGCTGACAGCGCTCGCGAGCAGGCGCCCGAAAGATCGCGCCGGCCTGCTTGAGATCCCCGGCATCGGCGAGAAGAAGGCGGCCGACCTGGGCCCGATCTTCCTCAAAGCGATCGCTCAAGCCTGAGCCTTGGGAGCGCTCCCACCAGTTCCTTAGGGACCGAGAGGGTTGATTCTCATCCTCCGAAAGAGGCTCACCGTTCTCCCTCAGGGTCCTAGCTCTCTCTCAAGTCGAAATTCCTCCGATTTCTGTCCTTCGATAAGGCGCAGATATCACCTGTATGTGGAGACCCCCAATCCCTATACCGCCATGGAATATCTAAACAGAGTCCCTCGAGTCCGCGTCGCCCTCGCGACCCGCCCCTCAAAAGCTCCGCTCTACGTCCTCATTTTCACCGCCCTGCTCATGCTGGCTGGAAGCGCGAGCGCTCAAGGTTATGCAAAGGCTGGCGAGCTAAGACACGAGCGCAAGCGATGGGCACATGATGAACTCCCTGCCGAACTTCCCAGCCGTGTCTTGGACGCTGCCAGCGCCTGGGGCCCCTGGGCTGAAGAACAGGGCTACGCCTTGCTACTTGATGAGAGCATGCAGGCCATCATCATCGTTGAGAGGCGTGATCGCACCGCGATGAAGCAACTCAAGGTCGCGGAAGAGACGCTCGAGATCATCAGTGAACTTTCCCTCATCAGTGAATCCAGCCCAACGACCCCGAGCACTAAGCACCTCACCCTTGATGACGCTGAGAGCGAGAGCTCTTGGGGGAGCGCAGGAGAGACAGACAAGGACCGTCTCCCCGTCATCGCCCTCGTCCACGACCAAGAGGCGCTGAAATCGATCCTCAAGCACTGGATGAAGCTCCGACCGGAGCTCGAGTGGGATTCAAAAGTAAGGGAGAACCACATCAGCTTCATCTCTCCGGATCCGCTCTTCGCCGCACTCGTCACCCGTGACACGAGCCGCAACGAGTGGGATCTAAATCACGAGACGGCCGCACTGCTCACACGCTTGATGCTCAAGCGCAGCTATGGAAAGCTCCCCGCATGGATCGAAGCTGGCCTCACTTGGCAGGTCGAGACCCGCCTCTTCAACTCGATCTGGCACTTCTTCGGTCGCAAAGCACGCTTCATCTCTAGCGCAAGCCACTCCGGATGGGAGAAGGAGCTGCGCTCTATGGCCCGAGCTCATGAGCTCGACGGCGACATCTTCTATTCAGCTTCGAGCTTCACAACGGAAGAGTGGTCCATGAGAAATGCACAGCTCGCCTGGGGACTCATGGGGGTCATCAGCGAGTCGCTTGGAGATCGACTCTCTGATTGCCTCAGCGCCCTGAGAGAGCTCAGAGAGGCGGGCAGCCGAGTGCTTCGTAAGGACGGCTCATGGAACTACGACACCTCTTATCTGCCTCCGATCCAACAGCAATTCAGCGTGATCGCCGATCTAATGGGCGAAGACTTCGAAGAGCAGGCGCTAAAGAGCATGAAACGAGGACTTAAGCGCTCAGGAGAGAGCCGCTGACTTGCCCAGAGGGTGCGGGAGCTAGACAATGGCTCCGTGCAAAACCTGC
>JAPKBY010000556.1 GCA_028823185.1 Planctomycetota bacterium | reverse complement strand
GTGTTCGGGGTGCGTGAATTGCCGGTCGACGCCATCGTTCTACTTCGCGGTAAAGTCCTTGAGGGCTTGTCACCGAATGACGTGCCCGCTGAAGGAGACAAGAACGACCCGATGATGCCGCTCGTGTGGGCTCGTGTGACATCGATTTCAGACAACACGCCTGAGTCAAAGGAAACGGCCGCCCCGCTCAAGCGACGGACCGTCTGCACGACCCTAGGCGCATCAGAGGACTTCAAGAGCGAGGGCCTCCGGCGCGTCTTGGTCAACTCTGCGTTCTGGTGCTTAGAGCTAGAGCACCTCATCGGAGGCGAGACCGACGTCACTTATGTCGGAGAGTACGCGCCGACGCCCTTTGGGCACGGCAGCTTCAAGCGCGGGCTCACACCGCGCCACTACGAGCTCAAAAGGTAAGGTCGAGCGATGTCCAACTTGATAGCAGCGCTGCTCTTCCTGACTCTGCAGGGTCCACCTGCAGACCTCAGCGGAGAGACCGACAGGCAGCTCCTGCAGAGGATCCTTGATTCCAAAAACTCAACGAGCCACGCGGTCCTCGAAGAGCTGGGGTCACGCAAGACCAGATCCTCCCTTCAAGCTCTCAAGAGCGGTCTAGCCGAGCTCACCGCGAACCCGGGCCTAAAGAGCGCGTGCAACGCATTCAGGCACTGCAAGGGCGAACCAGAACTGGAGCGGATGGCCATAGCCACGCTCTACTCGACGGCGCTTGAGGCGCACATGACGAGGCAGCGAATGGCCGCAGCTGGGCTGTCACATTTCCCGAAGGCAGGCGAAGCAGAGCTGCTGCGAATAGTAGGTCGTGCCGATGATCCGGTGACTCGCGCGAACGCCCTCGATGGAGTTCTCCCGACGCTCGCCAAGCGCGCAAAAAAGGCCGACCTCAAGACTGCGCTCGAAGCGATGAGGGTGACCCTCACTCTGACAAAGGGCGAGTGCATCAAAGCGCTTCAATCGTTCATGGAGAACGGAGACGACAAGCTCTTCAAAGGCGCCCTAGAAGACGACCGTCACGCGCTCCCCGTACGACGAATGATCCTTGAGGCCATGGAGAAATCCAAACAGGCTGGAGTGGGCGAGCACCTCCTCTCTGGCTTGAAATCAAAGAACAGCTCGATCGTTCACGGAGCTCTGCTAGCTCTGGCTAACAAGGGTTGGACGAACTATGGAAAGCACCTAGACAAGCTCATTAAAAGCAAAGATGAGACCATCCGAAGAGACGCCCTCGTCATACGAGCTGAACTCTTCGGATCTGACCCCACCTTCGTCGACAAGCTCATCGACCAAGCAGAGTCCCCAGACAGGATAAAGAGATCAGCAGCGGCGATCTCACTCGCGGCAGTGAAGACAACAGACACGCTCAAAGCGCTCCACCTGCTCCTCGCAGACAAAGAGGCCTCTGTGCGTTTCCAGGCCATGGAGGCAGCCTATGCGGCGCGGCACCCCAGCTCCGTCCTTGAGCTAATCAAAAGACTAGAGCACGAGCGCGGGACCATGAAGCCGATCCTAGTGGACCGCCTAAGCCTCCTGACAGGCGAGAACTTTGGAAGCTCCCAGCAGATGTGGTCGAACTGGTGGCGAGACAACGCTGAAGGCTATCAATGCCCCCCGCTGAAGGAGACGAAAGCTTCCAAGGCGGCGCGTGTTAACCGCAAAGCAAAGAACACCACCAGCGCGAGCTTCTTCGGACTACGAATCTTGAGTGACAGGCTCTGCTTTGTCATAGACAACTCAGGCTCCATGAATTCAGAG
>JAPKBY010000048.1 GCA_028823185.1 Planctomycetota bacterium | reverse complement strand
GCACAGAGCTGGAGTGGTCACTGCGCGGAGAACTGAACGGCCCCTTAGAGCGCGCCCTAGGCCCCATCCTCAAGTGGCGCATCGGCGTGGACTTCGACAACAACCTCAAAGCCCTGACAGAGCTGATCGAAGAGAGCGAGTGACCTCCGCTCAGGAGTTCGGGCCTGAGTCCAGCCACTCCCAACCGCGCGTCCAGCCCCAGCGTTCGCCCATGGAGATGCGGGCGTCGTCGTTGTGCTCAACCCTAGCACCCAAGTGAGAGATGCCGCGCTGACGCAACTCAGCCTGAGCGGCCTGCACGAGCGCTCGCGAGACGCCTTGATGTCGAGCATCAGCCTCCACGTAGAGAGCGAGGACCGCCGCCATTCGCTCCCCCGAGATAGGCGCGACCCAAGCCCCGGTCATACAAACACCCTGAACTGCGCCCCCGTCACGCGCGACCCAGAGCCCTGTCTCATCACAAGCGAGGTTCTCCTCAAAGAAACGCAACGCCGCCCCAGGCTGAATCGCTTGATGTTCGATCCCCGCCAAGCTCGCGGTCGCGGCCCTGTCTAGATACTCGCTCAGCTCCGAGGCGTCCGCTAGAGACTCAATCTGTGAAATCACTGTCATCTCAAGACCCCTCCTCGGGGTGCAATGTGCTGCCATCTAAAATTTTCCTGATGAACTCACGTGGAGAGCGTAGCAGAGCTTGAACATCCATCAGCAGCCCGAACACACACGGCACCAAGATCAGCACGAGCGTGGTAGCGAAGGCTAGCCCGAAGAACATGGTGATAGCCATAGGCTGCAAGAACCGGGCTTGTCCCGTAGCGAAGAATGCGAGCGGGCTCAGGCCGAGCATGGTCGTGATCGACGTGAGCAAGATCGGCCTAAAACGGATACGTCCGGCGTACATGAGCGCGTTGAACAGCCCAACCCCCTTCCGGATCTTAGCGTTGACAGAGTCAACGAAGATGAGCGAATCATTAACGACAACGCCTGACAGCGCGAGCAACCCAATGAGCGACATGATCCCGATAGAGCGGTCCATGAGCATGTGCCCCAAGATCATCCCCATCGCCCCAAAGGGGATGATGAACATAATCACGAAGGGCTGCGCATAAGACCGAAAGAGGGTGCCAAGGATCAGGTAGATGAGGAGCACACAGACGAAGAGTGCGCGATACAAGCTGTCGAGTGACTCCTGCGTATCCTCTGCATCACCTCTAACCTCAAAGCGGTAGCCCTCAAAGCGCTCACGAAGGAGCACGAGAGCTGGCTCCATGGCGGCCGTAACCTCACGGGCCGTGATCACGCTGCGATCGACATCTGCCACGATGTTAACCGTGCGCTCCCGACGATCACGCACGATCGTCACCGGCCCGGGCCCTTCACTCAAGGTGGCCAGAGCTCCGAGCGGCACTCGCCCTCCACCAGGAACCGAGACCTGTAAATGCTCAAGTGAGGACGCGTCCTCACGTATCGATTCGGGCAATTTAACAATCACCCTCACCTCGTCCTTTCCACGACGCAGGCGCGCAGCCTCTAGTCCCTCAAAAGCTGCCGCCATCTGAGCTCCAAGGCTGACCTCTGTCACGCCGAGCGCCCGAGCGTCATCTCGGAGCGACAGCTCAATCTGTTGCTTTCCGCTCTCTATGTTATCGCGAGCGCCCTTGATTCCGGCGATGGAGGACAGCTCTAGAACGACCGCGGAGGCAGCCTCCTTCAAGACAGCCAAGTCAGGACCAGAGACCCATATGTCGACAGCTTTCCCTGTGGGGCCAGCGCTGGGTTGTCCGATCGTGATGTCAGCCACACCACGCGGCAAATCCTCGAAGAACTCCCTCAGCGACGCGATGACCTCCTGGGTGGAGCGCTCCCGATGCTCACCCTCAGAGAGCTCAATAGTGATCTGAGCTAAGTTCTGCGCGACCTCGACCTTGACCCCATCCTCGGTGTAGATGCCCACAGAGGTCTGTACAGATTCCATCTCCCCTGCCGCGAGCTGCATGACCCGCTGCTCTAGCTCTTCCGTAGCCCGCGTCGTCTCGTCTAGCCCGGCCCCCTCCTCCATGCGCACGCCTACAAAGAGGAGCTTGGACTCGAAGTCATCGAAGAGAACGAACTTCATGTGACTGGTAGCGAAGGTGACCATCAAGCCGCAGATCGCACAGGCCCCGAGCACGAAAGCGAGACGATGCGCGATGCAGCGAGCGAGCACTCGCTCATAGCCACGTCGAAGAGGCTCATACCAACGCTCTGTCCCTGAGGCAGCGCCCGCCGCCTTCACCACACCAGAATGAAAGGCGAGGTGAACGGGGAGAACAAGCAACGCCTCGAAGAGAGAGACGATCAGGCAAAAGCTGACGATCAGGGGCAGCGGACGAAGGAAGGCGCCTGTCGTCCCCGCCATAACAAGGATCGGACCGAAGGCAGCGATGCTCGTGAGGATCGTGGCGAGGACTGGCTTCGCCACCTGAGCCGCGCCCTCGACAGCAGCGTCCTCAGGAGAGTAGCCCTCCTCCATCAATCGATAGACGTTCTCCCCAACGACGATCGCGTCATCAACGATCATCCCGAGAACGACGATCAGCCCAAACATGACGATCATGTTGAGCGTCAGCCCCATCGAACCGGCGAGGAGCAAGCCACCGAGAAAGGAGATCGGGATCCCAAGCGCCGTCATGAGCGCAACGCGTGGGCTCAAGAAGAGCACCAGAGAGATCAGCACCAGGGCAGCCCCAAGCAGCGCTGACTCCTGCATGGTTCTCAACCTATTGCTTACATAGACGGAGACGTCCGAGTGCGCGCCCACCGAGACGCCGGGCGGAAGCTCGGGGTCCGATTGAATCCAATCAAAGATCGCCTGCGATAGATCGATGGTGTCCGCAGAGCTCAGCTTCTGAACATAGAGGGTCACAGCCGGCTCTCCTCCAAAGCGAGAGAGCACCATCGGCCGCTCCCAGGAATCTGAGATCTTCGCGACTTGCCCCAACAAGAGGCGGCGGCCATCAGGATAGGTTCGCAGCAAAGCCTCCTCGAGCTCTTCCGCGGTGTCGGCGCCAGACTCAACCCGGACCAGGAACCCGCCACGATCTGACTGGATCGCGCCCGCAGGCAGGTCTCTCATCACTGCCCCGATCGCTGTCCGGATCTCTTCCAGCGTCAAGCCGTAACGAGCGAGCGCCTCTGGCTCGACCTCAACCCAGAGCCTCGGGTCACGGTTCCCATAAACATCAACGCGTCGGACACCTAAGAACTCTTGAAGTTCTGCCTGAACATCATCAGCACTCTCGCGAAGCGCGGCTTGTCCGACCGAGCCAGAGACAGCGACCGCGATCGCTGGAAACTCTGTCCGCAGTTCCTTGACCGAGGGTGTCTCGCACTCCTCGGGGAGACGCAAGCCACCTGACTGAATTCGACTCCTGACCTCATTCAAGAACTCCGCCGAGTCGGAACCGCGCGTCAGCTCCAAGGTCACAATCGAGAGGCTCTCGCTGCTGATCGATGACATCCGATCTAGGCCGTCCGCACCAGCGAGCGCGTCTTCCATGGGCAAGGTGACGAGCCGTTCGACGTCCACAGGAGAGGCGCCCGGCAAGACCGCTGTCACTTGGACGCGATCGACAGAGAAGACCGGAAAGACCTCCCTTGGCATGGAGAACCCGACCACGAGTCCCGCGCCACAGAGCGCGAAGGTGCCGAGGTGCACAGCGACAGGATTCCGAATCGCTGCGCGAATGATTGCGCGAATCACAGCGAGCCCCTCAGGGAGCCTCTTTTATGGACTCAGAGAGACGACAGGGAGCGCCATCTCTGAGCAGTCCATGCGGTCCGGTGATCAAAACCTCACCTGCACGAACCCCTTGCTCGACGAGCCAACCACCGTCGACCTTCGAGCCAAGCTCGAGAACGCGCTGTTTAGCCACTGGGACCTCACCGGGCGCCCCCTCGAGGACGTGGGCGACCGCCTGGCCGTCCTCCCATGTGAACTCGCCTCGCCCGACGACCACAGCTCTCTCGACAGAGCCGACATGAAGCACAGCGCCGGCGTACTGCCCGGCAGAGAGCGGAACGCCCTGCTCTTCACCAGCGTCTCTTGATCCGCCCTTCAGACTGACCACTACAGACACAGAGCGCGTCGCCTGGTCAGCCTGCACACCGACAGAGCGAACGACCCCTTCGCGGACACGGCCAGGCTCTGCGCTCAAGCGCACGCTCGCGCCGACTCCCTCTTTTAAACCGAGGAGACTCTCTTCGGGGACGGCCAATCGCAGCTCAAGCTGCTCGAGATCATGCAGCTCACCGAGCAGCTCTCCTGGAACCAGATAGCTTCCGATGGCTGGCCCTCGATCGACGAGATGCCCTGCGAAGGGCGCGCGCAAGACTCCACGCGCGCGGCGCTCTCGCGTCAATGAAGCCGAGGCTTTGGCGCGCACAAGAGCGGCAGCCGCCGAGTCGCGGCCAGCCTTAGCGCGTGCCTCTGAAGTGTTCGCTAGATCAGCAGCTTTGGCTGCGACTAGACGGGCAGCGCGTGCGCGGTCTAGCTCGCTAGCGGCAGCGTCGCCAGCTGCGAAGAGGGCTCCCGCTCGTCCCTCCTCAGCCAGCGCGATCTCTAGGCTCTCTTCCGAAAGGACCACAGCTGAGGCCGCCCCGCGCACTTCAACCATGCCCGCCGCAAGCGCTGACTCAGCCTCGAGCACGGCCGCTTCCGCGACACCGACCTCCTGATCCAAGAGCCCAGTGTCTAGGCGGAGCAAGACCTGGCCCTCGGCGACCTCTGTCCCTGGCAGCCAAGGCTCTAAGACTTCAACGACACGGCCCCCGACCTCAACAGCGAGCCGAGCGCTGCGGGAGGGCTCCAAAGCACCGAAAGCTTCCACCTCAATATCCACTGTGCGCGGATCCAACTCCCTCGTGCTCACTCTCAGGGCGCTGACGGGAGCCACGCTGCGCTCAGCACCAGGCGGGCGACTGTCCTGAAGCCATTTCCAGCCAAAACCGGCCCCCATAAGGGTGACGACGATCAAAGACAGGTTTGTTTGGAGGCGGTTCATGTGAGTTAGAGGGGATTCTGACGGACTCAGAGGCAAAATACCACGTACCAGCACCTCCGAATAGGGAAGGTTCTCTGCGTTGTTCCGCTCCTATCCTTTCCCCGAAACCCTCACCCCGTTAGATTCTTCGCCCTACGCCCCTAACCAGCGAAAAGCACAAGAGACAACTGTGGAAATCACCTGCGAACAAGCCGGCCCCTGTGAGGCCAACATCACCTTCACGATCGAACGCGCCGACTTCGACCGAGAGCTCAAGCGAGCGCTCTTCGAGTCAGGCAAAAACGTACGCATGAAGGGCTTCCGACCGGGCAAGGTTCCGGCCAGCTTCCTCGAGAAACAATTCGGCGCAGACGCGCGCCGACAGGTTGCCGAGAACTTCAGCAAAGAGGCCTTCCAGCAAGCGATCAAAGAACACGACCTCAAGCCAGTTGGGCGCCAAGCCCTGAAGCTTGATGATGTCGACTTCGACACGCCGGAAGGACTCAAGCACAGCTTCGACGTCAGCCTGCGACCCGCGATCGAGGTCGGGGAATACAAAGGGCTCTCGATCGATAGCGAGCTAGCCCCCGTGCTAGACGAAGAGCTAGAGCAAGCGCTCGACGATCTTCGAAAGCAGCGGGCCAAACCTGAGCCAGTGGGTGCCGAGGGCCTCCCCGCAGATGGTGTCGCCACGCTGACGCTCCGCTGGGAGCGTGACGGCGAGACGGTCTTTGAACGCGAAGGCCTCAGGATGAGCCCCGAGGTCGCGCCCCCCGGCGCAGACCCCGACGCCTTCAAGGAGGCCCTAGAAGGTGTACAAATTGGAGACGAGCCCCAGCTCAGCATCACGATCCCGGAAGACTTCCCCGAGATCGACGACGAGCACAAAGGCAAAGAGGCGACCTGCCACCTCATCATCACTGAGACCTTCAAGATGGTCCATGCCGATGATGATGAGATCGCAAAGCTGCTCGAATGCGAAGACATCGGCGCCGCGCGAGATGTAGCCCGCAGTCAGATGGCTGAGGCCCGCGAACAGCAAGAGCATCAGCGCCAAGAGACGGTCCTGATTCACCAGGTCTTAGACGCCCACGAGTTCGAACTCCCTGGACCGATGGTTGAGGATCAAGTCAACGGTCGCACACAGCAGATCACGGCCCAACTCACAGAGCAGGGTCTCGAAGGAGACGAGCTAGAGGCTGAGGTCACCAAGCAATCAGCCAGCGCCAGAGAGGAGGTCAACAAAGGGACCAAGGCCTTATTCCTCGTGAGCGAGCTCGCTGAGCGGGAAGGTCTAGAGGTCACCCAAGAGGACATCTCAACGGAGCTCGCCCAGATCGCACAGCGAAACCAATCCTCTATTGAAGAGGTCTTGAACTACTACCGTGAAAACCGCCTGCTAGATCAGGTCGCGGTCGAACTCATTGAGCGGAAGGTTCGAAAGTTCATTCGAGAGAACGCGAACGTTCAGGCCCCCTCCTGACCGATACTAATCACCGTGGGACGCTGGAGAGCGCCCCCTAGAGCCACTTCAAAACCCCAATAAATCAAAACGGCACATGTACACCCCCTACGTCATCGAGAAGACCGGTCGCGGCGAGCGCACCTACGACATCTACTCCCGTCTCTTGGAGGACCGCATCGTCTTCCTCGGCAGCGAGGTCAATGACCAAGTCGCTAACTCGATCATGGCACAGCTGCTTTTCCTCGATAAAGCGGGCGCCAATCAAGACATCAAGATGTACATCAACAGCCCTGGCGGCTCTGTAACTGCCGGCCTCGCGATCTACGACACAATGCAGATCATCGAGCCTGATATCGCAACGTACTGCCTTGGGCAATGCGCATCGATGGGCGCCCTCCTGCTCGCAGCGGGCACCGCAGGCAAGCGATCCGCTCTCCCCCACAGCCGAGTCATGATCCACCAGCCCTCCGGCGGAATGGGTGGAACGGCGATGGACATGGAGATTCAAATCGCCGAGACGCTCAACCTCAAGCGCAAGCTAGAGGACATCCTGGCCCACCACACGGGTCGGAGTGCCGAAGAAATTTCCCAAGCAACGGAAAGAGACAACTTCCTCTCCCCAGAAGAGGCGAAGGAATTCGGTTTGATCGACCACATCGTCTCACGTCCCGAGGATTCCAAGTAAGATCGACTCTATGTCATCTTCTACCGGACGCGGGCGCCACATAGAGCGCTGCACCTTTTGTGAGAAGAGGCGACACCAAGTCACCTCTTTGATTGCGGGTCCCCCTGGGATCTATATCTGCAATGAGTGCATTGAGATATGCAACTCAATCCTCCAAGAGGAGCAACGGCGAAGCCCCGAGGCTGCTGAGGCGGACGCCGAGGCTGGCGCGGAGGTCGCAAAGGCGGCCTTCGACATCAACGCTCTGCCGACACCGATCGAGATCTCTCGTCACCTCGATGAGTACATCATCGCGCAGGCGCACGCGAAGAAGGTCCTCTCAGTCGCGGTCTACAACCACTACAACCGCCTCCGTCACCAGGGCAGACACTCTGACCTGCACGGCGAAGTAGAGATCGAGAAGTCGAACGTCCTCTTCGTCGGTCCCACCGGATCAGGCAAGACCCTCCTCGCGCGAACTCTCGCGAGGATCCTTGACCTGCCCTTCGCCATGGCCGACGCCACGACCCTCACCGAGGCGGGATATGTAGGGGAAGATGTCGAGAACATCCTCCTTAAGCTTCTCCAGGCAGCCGACTTTGACGTCGAGCGCGCGCAGCAAGGCATCATCTATGTTGATGAGATCGACAAGATCGGCCGCACCACCTCCAACGTCTCGATCACTCGCGATGTCTCAGGTGAAGGCGTCCAGCAAGCCCTGCTTAAGATCCTTGAGGGGACAGTCGCAAACGTCCCTCCGCAAGGTGGGCGCAAGCACCCCGAGCAGAACTACATCCAGCTCGACACCTCCAACATCCTCTTCATCTGCGGCGGAACCTTCAGCGGGCTCGAAGAGATCATCGCACGCAGAATTGGCGGCAGCGCCATCGGCTTCGGCCGCAAAAAAGACGCACAGGACACCGCGCGCAAGCACGGCTCCAACGGTGACGAGACTGACGACGCTGACGAGATCTTCAACCTCCCCCAGCTGCATGAGTCGGGCGCGCGTGACGCCTACGCGCCCTTCCTGATCCCCAAAGACCTCGTTGAGTTTGGGCTCATCCCTGAATTCATCGGCCGTCTCCCGGTCATCGCTAACTTAGAGACGCTCGACAGAGACGCCCTCGTCCGGGTAC
Organism: Planctomycetota bacterium; assembly: GCA_028823185.1. Lineage (GTDB taxonomy): Bacteria > Planctomycetota > UBA1135 > UBA1135 > JAKVCE01. The sequence continues at coordinate 475 of JAPKBY010000048.1, read as the reverse complement.
TCAAAGAGCCTCGCAACTCTCTAACCCAGCAATACAAGGCGCTCTTCCACCTCAACGGGAAGACCCTTCATTTCTCACAAGACGGCTTAGAGGCCATCGCAGACATCGCTATCGATCGCGACACAGGCGTTCGAGCCTTGCGCTCAATCATTGAAGACGCGCTCCTAGACCTGCTCTATGAGCTGCCTCTCCGTGATGACGCTGAAGAGTTCACTGTCGATGCCGACGTGGTCTACAAGCGCAAAGTTCTCGCGAAGGGCCTGACGCATGAGGATCTCCCCAAGCCGGAAGATGAGCAGGCCAAAGGGCCCGTCTCGGCCGTCGAGGAAGAGGAAGAGAAAAAGCCTGACGACAACAGCCGCGAAAGCGCCTGAGTCAAAGCGCGCCCTCCCCTTATCCCCGACGCCTCACTAGCCCCCGCTCCTTAGCGAGGCGCCGCGATCAAGGCCGCCGCAACGAAGCCACAAGCGAGCAG
>JAPKBY010000555.1 GCA_028823185.1 Planctomycetota bacterium | reverse complement strand
CAGCTGGAGCAGTTGCCGGCGTTCTTGTCCATGAAGAGCTTGCGCCCATGGGCGATTCTCTCTGCCGTCGGCATGGGGACTACACCGTCAAAGGTGATGAGCTTCTCAGCTGCCGTATCCCACTTCTCCCAGACGTCACGATAGGTGTCTACGATGAGGTCCGACGTAAGGACATCGCCATCACCATCTTCATGAACTGCGTAGGCGAGGAGTCGCTCCGTCTCACCACGAATCGAGAGCAAGCGGACCATGTCCACGAGCCCATGAATCTGTGCTCTTGAGAAGCGCCTGAAAGAGGGCATCGCCGAGGTGTAAGCCCCGTCGCTGATGATCGTGTAGAGGTCCTCTCGGCGAGGGTGAGCTTTGTCTTTGAGCGCGGTCCACTTGAAGATCCCAGGCTGATAGTTGCGCGGGCGAGGCTCAAGGAAGGGCGCTGTCGAGCCGTCTCCCATCCCCTCTGTTCCGTGACAGTGCATGCACTCAAGTCGATAGAGATCAGCTGAGTCAGCGAAGCTCGGATACCACTCCAAGAGGAGGATCTCAGCCTCTTCCTTGAAGGACTCTTCGGTCTCGATAACGCCGTCAGCGTAGTCAGCCCGGAGATTGTCCCACTTCTCTTGCAAGCGGGGAGCGCCGCGGAAGGGTGTGACCCCGTCGTAGTTTCCAGCAGCGATCGCTTTGAGTTGGAGGCGGAAGACGCGCGCGTTGTCGTCGACGATCCGTTCGAATTCAGCCTCGGTGATCTCTCCGGAGCCGCCATCATCAGAGGCATAAGAGGGCCAGTTCGGGTCATAGCCCTCATCTGCCCACTCGGTCAACATGAGGAAGCGCGGCCGCTTTGGTGTCCCACAAAGCATCTCGAGCGCACCAAGGAGTTGACCTTGTTCTGCCTCATAGCCCTCGAGCTCTAAGGTAAGGTCCTTATTGATGCGATACCCCTCGGAGAGCCCGAAGGAGCGCTCATCCGCCGGTGTCCCGAAGTCACAGCTGGTGAACAACGAGAAGGTAAGGGTGGCGAAGAGGCCTGCAGTTGTTTTGATCTGATTGCGACGCATGTGCGAAGCGGAGTCGAGGATTTGAGCGGCGTTTGACCGGCGCCCGGAGCGGAGGAAGCTGTCCTGCCACCGACCTGCGTTCTTGCCGGTGCGGAGCAGCCCAGTGAGGGAGATGAAATGAACCTGCACCCCAATAGCCCTCGCGAGCTGCGGAGGGCGATTCGATGCTCTGAGGCCGAACATGGTAGTCACCTGCTCATCCCCCTCCAAGTGCCCAAGCGCAGGTTGTCCGATTTACTTTCGACAAGCTCGCAAGGCCCGAGAACTCTAACTCCCGCAAGCACAGCTCTCTTCAAGCGAGAACACCCCACCTCGCGCTTGGCGTGGCCGGTGCGTTCATGAAGGAAGGCGTTCCAGCCGCCCTGCCGAGCCAGAGACTCTCAGCCCTTCAAGTGAACGAGGAGCGTGGTCAAAAACACCCTCCTCAGCTCCCGCGCCCTCGGTCTCCTGGCGCTCAAATCATGACTCAAGAGGATCCAATAGAGATCTACCTCTCCTGGGCAGACCTTCCTATTAAGGCGTTTCTATATATGGCCCTTATTCAAGCCGATTCATGCATCAGTGGCCATCAGAAGGCCTTCTCTCGGCAAAATAGACGTCGAAAGTCGCACATCCCCAAACTTAAAGCCCCAAGTCTTTCCATAACAAGCACTTGCCTAAAGCTTGCCCTTCTAGAAAGCATCTGTACCCTGCCGCATCAGGAGAGAACACCCTGATCCCCTACT
>JAPKBY010000047.1 GCA_028823185.1 Planctomycetota bacterium | reverse complement strand
GTGCGCTGTCTCGAGGTGCGCTGTCTCGAGTGCCTCTGGCGGGAGACTGCCGATGATCCCGGCAGAGATGATCAGAGTAGAGGTGCAGAGCGCCGCCCCGAAGCCGAAGGCGAGGAGCTTCCTTGGACGAGGAGCTCTTATCCAAACAGCGCGCGCCATCGCGCAGGCTCAGGGTGTGAGCTCTTGGAGATAGCGCGCTGCTTCTTCTGAATCGCACAGCCCTTTGTCTCGGAGCACACGAGTCAACATGCGAGCGTCCGCGTGATAGTGGCCCCAATCGAGGCGGCTCACGGCGTCGACGCTGAGACCAAGGCGTGATAGCTCCTCTTCGAGGCCCTCGTCAGCGTGGACGCGGAAGTCTAGCTCGCCGAGAGCTTTGATCTCTCCTGACTCGAGCGTCGCTTCGGCGGTCCATGACCAGAGACCGACAGGAAGGTGTGTAGCGAGGAAAGTCTCTGGGCTGGACTCAACCATGGTGGAGTAGCTCGCTCGCTGGGCGTTATTCTCCAGCGAGGATCCACCGCGTTCAAAGACATTGAACTCGTAGCTGACAGCTCCGGGATAGGCGCGCGTCTCAAAGCGCAGGCCGTTGAGCTGCGGCGAGAGTGAGGATTCTTGAGTGCGTGCGAGCACTAGGTTGCGCGGTGAGATGAGCGGTAGGGCGCTCGAGCCACGCATGATGGATGGGCTCGGAAATCCAGGCGTGCTCTTCCCAAGTACAGATTTAGGCCAACCGCTCACAACGAGGACGGCGAGCAAGGAGGCTGCCACCAAGAAGGGCACATGACGAGCGCCAGAGGACTCTAGCGCCATGGGTCGTTTTGCGAGGAGAGTTCTTTTGCTGCTTTGAGGGCTGAAAGTGGGCTCTTGTAGGGGGGTGGGGAGCGGGCTGTCAACGACGATGAGGGGGCTCGGAGGACGCTCCGCGAGCGTCGCGATCAGGTCTGAGCATTCATGGCATTGTTCAAGGTGCTCAGCGAGCTCTACTTTTCGACGGTTGCTGAGGTCCATGGAAGACAGCTTTTGACCGTAGTCGAAGAGATCCTCAGCGCTGGGGCATGAGCACTCTTCTTCGGCTTCTTCTGACGAGAAGGGCTCCGTCAGCCATGCTTCAGCGAGCTGGAGTCGATGGAGCTGATCTTGAGCGCTGGGGTTCGCTTGGATTTCAGCGAGCTCGTCCTCACTTAGATCTTCAAATCGAAGCAGGCGCTCCACTATTTGGGTAGAGAGCACGGTCTCGTCGGGCGGTGTTGAGTCGGGGTGTTCCATATGGATTAGGCCTCAGCTAGCGAGGCCAACGCCTCTCTCTAATTGTTTGTTATGGACCAAGAGTCGTCGCAGTGAGCGCTTGGCGCCTGAGAGTCGATATTTGGTCGTTTCGAGCGTAAGAGAGAGCGCAGCAGACACTTCCCGTAGGCTTAGATCCTGTAAGTACCTTAATTCCAGTAGGTTACGCTCTTGCGGGTCAAGGCGCGTGAGCGCGCTTCGTACCTCAACGGCGATCTCGGCATCTGCCGCGACCTCAAGGGGGCCGGGGTCTTCATCCCCTTGTTCGGGAATGGCCTCTTGGGGGAGTCGGCTCCCTGGGGCCTGGCGTGCTTTTAATCTGCGCTGCAGATCAACACAGCGGCACCAAGCGACCCGGTAGAGCCAGGTCCCTAAGGCGCCCCGCTCAGAGTCGAAGTGATCACCGTCTAAGCGCTCTAAGGAGTACTTGAGGAGCTCCTGGAAGAGATCTTCGCGCTCTAGCTCACGGCCAGCGAATTGACTGATGCAGTGGTGAAGAAGCGGTGAGTAACGTTGTAAGAACGTCTCCATGGCCTTTGGATCTCTCTCCATGAGGCCACGGACGAGGTCCACTTCTTCTACGGTGTTTGTTCTATTCATGGGGATCGGGTGAGCGGATATTCGCTCCGGTCAAGGCTTCTATTCGGCCCGGAATTCCCTGATCGACCCCGGATGCCAAAGATCGGGGCCTCTCGTCTCTCTCACGCTCCACTTGATTTGCCCCTCAGAGCAGACGGGGGTTTAAATTCATGCTGGTTTCCCAACAGCTTCCCTCCCAATATGGGGGCTCCTGAGCGCTATGACTCGAATTGGCTCTCTGACCGGGCTTGGCTTAGGCCCCAAGGCGGCATCTGGAGCCTTGAGGGCATGTGACGTATTATGTTCCGCCTAGAACTTGCTCAAGACCTCTCCAAAGAGATCCAAAACAACACACACCTGACCCATGACCGCTGTACTCGTTAGCGCTTGCCGAACACCTGTCGCCAGTTTCCAGGGCAGCTTCAGTTCGTTCACAGCCCCTCAGCTTGGCGCGTTGGCAATCAAAGAGGCGCTGGCTCGTGCAGGTGTTCAGCCGGAGCAGGTTGAGGAGTGTTTGATGGGGAATGTCCTTCAAGCAGGGCTGGGACAAAACCCAGCTCGCCAGGCAGCGCGTGGGGCTGGTCTACCTGATGCGATCGGCTCGACGACGATCAACAAGGTCTGTGGCTCAGGCCTGAAGACCGTGATGCTCGCCGTGCAGGCCATCAAGGCCGGAGATCACAACTGCTTGGTCGCTGGTGGAATGGAGAGCATGAGCAACGCTCCTTATCTCCTTCCAGAGGCGCGTGATGGAGTTCGCTTGGGGCATGGGGAGCTTATTGACTCGATGGTCGGGGATGGACTCTGGGACGTCTACAACGACTTCCACATGGGGATCACCGCTGAGATGGTCGCAGAGAAGCACGACATCTCTCGTGCAGAGCAGGACGCCTTCGCCGCAGAGAGTCATCGCCGCGCATCCGAGGCGACCCTGGCAGGGCGCTTTGACGCTGAGAAGTTCAGCGTCAGCATTCCCCAGCGAAGAGCTGACCCCGTCGAGTTCAACACCGACGAGAGCATCCGAGACGGAATGACCGCAGACTCCATCGCCAAGATGCGCCCAGCCTTTAAGAAGGATGGCAGCGTCACAGCGGCCAACGCATCCTCCATCAATGATGGCGCAGCAGCGCTCGTCGTCATGAGTGAAGAGATGGCGGCTGATTTAGAGCTCGCGCCGCTCGCTCGCGTCACTGCTTATGCGACGGGTGGCTGCGCACCAGAGTGGGTCATGATGGCGCCGGAGCACTCGATCAAGCGCTGCGCCGGGATGCTGGGCATGGAGCCCACGGATTTTGACATACATGAGATCAATGAGGCCTTCAGCGCAGCAGCGATCGCGCTCACTCGAACGCTCGCGCTCGATTCAGAGCGCGTCAACGTGAACGGCGGAGCGATCGCTCTCGGTCATCCCATCGGCGCATCTGGAGCGCGCGTTCTCGTCACCCTCTTACACGCTATGCAGCAGCGCGACGCGCAAACAGGTATGGCCTCACTTTGCCTCGGTGGCGGTAACGCCGTCTCACTCGCAGTCGAGCGGATCTAAGCATGACGAACGAACTCCATAGCAAGGTCTGTGTCATCGGAGCAGGGACGATGGGCAACGGCATCGCCCAGACCTTCGCCTCTAGTGGCAGCCAAGTCTCTCTGATTGATCTCAACCCGGAAGCTCTCGCACGTGGACTGGCCACTATCGAGAAGAACCTGGGGAGAGTCGTCGCCAAGGGACGGCTAAGTGCAGAGGACGCCGCAGCAGCGCTCGCGCGTATCACTTGTGGTGACTCTCTCAGCGCAGCAGCGGGTTGCACGCTCGCGGTAGAAGCGGTCGTTGAGAAGTCAGCGGTCAAGGCTGCTGTCTTCGCTGAGCTCGACGAGCTCTGCGGACCAGACACCATCCTCGCATCCAACACCTCCTCGATCTCAATCACTGAGATCGCAGCGAGCACGAAGCGCCCAGACAAGGTCATCGGGATGCACTTCATGAATCCGGTGCCGGTGATGAAGTTGGTCGAGGTGATCAGGGGGAAGGAGACCTCTGACGAGACGACCGCCCTCGTGGTGGCGTGCGCAGAACAGATAGGGAAGGTGCCTGTAGAGGCGAACGACTTCCCCGGATTCGTGGCGAATCGTGTGCTCATGCCGATGATCAATGAGGCAGCCTTCTGTCTTCAAGATGGCGTCTCTTCTAGAGAAGGAATCGACACGGTGATGACGCTAGGGATGGCCCACCCAATGGGGCCCTTGGCGTTGGCGGATTTGATCGGTTTGGACATCTGCCTCGACATCCTCGAGGTGCTGCACGCAGGCTTAGGTGATGGCAAACACAGCCCGTGTCCTCTCATCAGAGAGAAGGTGGCAAAAGGCCATCTCGGAAGAAAGACGGGTAAAGGCTTCTACGACTATGAGTAGGCGGACAAAGAGATGAACTTTGAACTAGATGAAGAGCTCGCGATGGTGCGAGACATGGCTCGCGATTTTGCGATCCAAGAATTAGATCCTCGGGCGAGCAAGCACGACCGGCAGGGCTTTATTGACCAAGAGGTCTTTGGCCAGATCGCTGACCTGGGACTCTGGGGGCTGACGATCCCTGAGGCCTATGGCGGAGCAGGCATGGGTAACACCGAGCTCTCCCTCGTGCTCGAGGAGATCAATCGAGCAGACGCCTCTGTGGGCGTGACCTTGTCAGTCCACAACAGCCTGCTCGGCACTCCGATCCTGAAGTTCGGCAGCGAGGCGAAGAAAGACGAGTGGCTGCCCAAGCTCGCCACGGGTGAGGCGATCGGTTGCTATTGCTTGACCGAGCCAAACGCAGGATCCGATGCGGCAGCAGTGCAGACTCGCGCTGTGCGCGACGGCGACGACTGGATCATCTCAGGCACAAAGATCTGGGTGACGAATGGCGGGCTCGCTTCAATCGCGATCGTATACGCGAGGACGGACCCAGACGTCTCAAAGGCGAAGGGGCTCTCTGCCTTCTTGGTCCCGCTCGACGCGCCTGGCGTCGTGTTGGGTGCACCCGAGAAGAAGACCGGCATCCGCGCCTCGTCGACGCTAGAGATTCAGTTCGACGGCGTGAGAGTCGACGGAGACTCACTCATCGGCGTTGAGGGACAAGGTTTCCAAATCGCGATGGACACGCTTGATGGCGGGCGTATTGGGATCGCCAGTCAGGCAGTCGGCATCGGTCGCGCATGCCTAGAGGCGAGCATCAAGTACGCAGGAGAGCGCGAACAGTTTGGTCGTCCGATCGGACACTTTCAGGCGATCCAGTGGAAGATCGCTGACATGTCGACTCGGATCGACGCGGCGCGCCTCTTAACTTGGCGCGCAGCTCAGCTCAGAGATAAGGGCGAGCGCTGCAGCCTTCAGGCTGCGCAGGCCAAGCTCGCAGCGTCTACGGCGTGCAATTTCGCAGCGGACGAGTGCTTACAAATTCACGGCGGCGCCGGCTATACAGATGACTTTCAAGTAGAGCGTCTGTTTCGTGACGCACGTATCACCGAGATCTACGAGGGCGCGACGGATATCCAGCGCATCGTGATCGCTCGCAGCGTGATGGCATAGTTGATGAGTGAACACCCCGGAGTCCTTGAGCGACTGCTCTCAGGAGATGTCACCGCGCTCGCGCGGGCGATCACCTGGGCAGAGGCTGGAGATGCGCGCTTTCAGCGCGTGCTCAGCGGCGCAAACGAGCGCGTCGGGAAGGGCTGGCGCGTCGGCGTGACCGGTCCTCCTGGTGCGGGAAAGAGCACGCTCGTTAACGAGATGATCGGCGCGCACAGAGCGGCGGATCGTACGGTCGGTGTTATCGCAGTGGACCCTTCGAGCCCGTTCACAGGTGGCGCGTTGCTCGGTGACAGGATTCGCATGGATGGGCGCTCCTCTGATGGGGGCGTCTTCATTCGCTCGATGGCGAGTCGCGGGAGCCGCGGAGGGATCGCTCGCGCGACCGTCGACGCGGTTGACGCGATGGACGTCTTCGGATTCCAAGAGCTCTTGGTTGAGACCGTGGGAGTCGGGCAGGCCGAGTATGACGTCGTCGGTGCTGCGGACACTGTGCTCGTAGTGCTCTGTCCAGGAGCTGGAGATGGAGTCCAGGCGCTGAAGGCCGGGATCTTAGAGGTGGCTGATGTCTTGTGTGTGAACAAGGCGGATCTCCCAGGCGCTGAGCGCCTCGTCTCAGATCTTGAGGAGGCTGTCGAGCTCCGAGCGGTGGGGCTGCGGGATGGCTGGATCACGCCTGTTATCAGCTGCAGCGCAGGCAAAGCTGAAGGCATCGCAGAGGTGATGAGCGCTCTAGCCTCTCATCGAGAGTGGTTAGAAGAGGGGCGCTTGCGAGAGCATCGAAGCGTCCGAAGGCTCGCTCAGGTTCGTCGCGCGGTGGCCGAAGCGCTCGATGTAGAGCTCTGGGAGGCGGCCGGCTGGAGAGACAGGGCTAGCCACCTCCTCGAAAACGGCAAAGCCCACTACGATGTGGTGGCAGATTTGATCAATGGGCTGCGAGATGCAGTTCGTGAGAAAACGGAAGGGAGCACGAAGGAGAGATGAGCACAGTAGAAAAAACGAGCAGTGATCCGAGGGCTCTCTGGGAAGAGGCCTTGCGGGGAGCGAAGCTACGTGACGTTGACTTCACGACCCTCTCAGGGGAAGAGCTGAAGGTCATCTACACTGCTGAAGACGCGAGCTTCTCTGAGAGGGATGACCTCGGGATGCCTGGCCAGTTTCCTTACACGCGCGGCGTTCATCCGACGATGTATCGGGGGCGCTTGTGGACGATGCGTCAGTTCGCCGGCTTTGGTTCCGCAGCACAGACGAATGAGCGCTTTAAGTTCCTCTTGGCTAACGGTCAAACGGGGCTCTCGGTGGCATTCGATTTCCCCACCCTTATGGGGCACGACTCTGATGAAGAGATCTCGTTGGGGGAGGTCGGACAAGTAGGGGTCGCGATCTCTTCACTCGCCGACATGGAGACGCTCTTCGAGGGTATCCCGATGGGCGAGGTCTCGACCTCGATGACGATCAACGGCCCGGCGCCGATCTTGCTCGCGTTTTATATCGCTGCAGCTGAACGACAGGGAGTCCCGCCGGAGAAGATCCGAGGCACAGTTCAGAATGACATCCTCAAGGAGTATCAGGCGCAGCACGCATGGCTCGTCGCGCCTGAGCCTGCGCTGAGGATGATCACGGACATGATGGCTTATTGCTCGGATCACGCCCCTCAATGGAACACGATCTCGATCTCTGGTTATCACATCCGCGAGGCGGGCTCGACCGCTGCGCAGGAGCTGGCCTTCACCTTGGCAAACGGCATGGAGTATGTCCGGAGAGGGATCGCTGCTGGCCTCGATGTAGATGAGTTCGCACCTCGGCTCTCCTTCTTCTTTGACAGCCACCTCGACTTCTTTGAGGAGATCTGCAAGTTCCGCGCAGCTCGCCGTATCTGGGCTCGGAAGATGAGAGATGAGTTCGGCGCTAAGAACCCTAAGTCTTGGATGGTCCGCTTCCATACGCAGACTGCGGGAGTCTCACTCACCGCTCAACAGCCAGAGAACAACATCGTCCGCACGGCATATCAGGCCCTCGCTGCGGTCCTCGGAGGGACCCAGTCGCTGCACACGAACTCGATGGATGAGACGCTCTCTCTGCCGACTGAGAAGGCGGTTAAGATCGCGTTGCGTACACAGCAGATCCTCGCTGAGGAGACAGGGGTGGCGAACGTCATCGACCCTCTCGCAGGCTCATACTTTGTTGAGGAGCAAACAGATCGACTCGAAGAGCAGGCGGAGGCTTACTTCAAAGAGATCGAAGAGCGCGGCGGAGTGGTCCCGAGCATTGAGTCGGGCTTCTTTCAGAGCGAGATCCACCGGTCTGCGCTCAAGTATCAGCGCGCAGTAGAGGCGGGCACTAAGCGCGTCGTCGGAGTCAACAGCTACGTTGAGGAGGGGGAGGGGCAACCGGAGATTGATATCCATCGCATCGACCCCAGCGTAGAGAGTGATCAGCATGAGCGCTTGGCTGCCCTGCGCGGGTCACGAGACAGCGCAGCTGTGGAATCAGCGCTCGCAGCGGTCCGCGAGGCCTGCCGCGGGGACGCTAACTTGCAGGAGCGCTTCGTCGCTGCTGCTCACGCCTCATGCACCTTGGGCGAGATCGCCCAAGTCTTGCGTGAGGAGTTTGGAGAGTTCAAGGAGCCAAAGATCCTCTGAGGAGGGAGACAAGACATGAGTGAGCGACGAATAAGAGTGCTGATTGGAAAGCCTGGCTTGGACGGGCATGACCGCGGCGCAAAGACTGTGGCCAGCGTCCTCCGGGATCATGGGATGGAGGTCATCTACACAGGCCTCCACCAGACGCCAGCGATGATCGCAGAGGCTGCAGCTCAAGAGGACGTCGACGTCGTCGGTTTGTCGATCCTCTCGGGTGCTCACATGCAGCTCTTCCCGAAGATCAGGGATGAGCTCACCTCGAGAGGGAAGGGGGATGTCTTATTGGTCGGTGGTGGGATCATCCCGCATGACGACATAGACGCCCTAGAGGCCGATGGCTTCGCGAAGCTCTTCGGGCCTGGGACGAAGACGACGGATATCGCGAACTGGATTGAAGAAGAGATGAAGACACGCTTTGAGAAAGAAGGAGATGAAGTATGAATGCAGATGAGAACGAGATGACGAGCGAATTGCGTAAGGACATCCTTAATGTTGAAGAGGCTGCTGCGCTCTTGGGCGTTAGCGTGAAGACCTTCAACAAGGTGCTTCACTCTGAGGATATGCCCGCACGCAAGATCGGCCGCGAGTGGAAGTTTTCACGCGTAGCCCTGATCAATTGGGTTGGGAGCGGACAGGCGCGCGAGTTTTATCGCGAGGCACCGAGCTCCGGACACGACACAGTGACCCCGATCCCGAGACGCCGCCGGACTGCCGGATGGCGCATCGAACTCGACTGA
>JAPKBY010000046.1 GCA_028823185.1 Planctomycetota bacterium | reverse complement strand
AGAGAGCAGCGACTCCCATGACTCGCGCTCGAGCGCGGGGGCTGACATCCAGGCTCGCTCTTGTGAGCGGAGGCTGAGCTCATGAAGGAGGCCCTCTTGGCTCTCGAGGCGCTCGAAGAGCTCGGCTAAGGCTCCTGCGTCACCAGCCGGGAAGAGTCCCGGGTGTCCCTCACCGAGCAATCCGAGGTTACCTCGGATGTCGCTGGCGATCACAGCTGTCCCCATGGCGAAGGCTTCAGTGATGAGGTTCGCGCCACCCTCGTTCTTAGAAGGCAAGACAGCGGCGTGAGAGCTCGCGAGGAGCTTGAGGGTCTCTAGTCTCGAGACATGACCGCGCCATTCATAGCGCGGGTTCTCTTCAGACTCTCTCTTTGCCTCTTCGCTGAGCTCCGTCTCGATCCCTGCTCCGAGGTGGACAATCTGAACACGTGAGCTCTCCGGGAGCAGGCGCGCAGCTCTTGCCGGGAGGAGCGGGTCCTTTACATCGCGCACATTGGCGATGAGCGCGACGCGGAGATGATCCGTGGGGCGCGACGGTGGCGCTACTAGCTGTGGGGTTGATTGATAGATCACGCGCGCTCGCTCGCGCTGCTCCTCTGTGAGCTCTTCGAGCGCGCGCTCTTGGAGGACGATGATCTTGTCGGCGCGGTCGAGCAGCGCCTGTGAGTCAACGCGAGCCTCGTAGATGTCTGTGCCAGTGCAGGCCACCACGAGTTTTGCTCTTGGATGTCTCTCGAGCAGTCCCTCTACCTCTCTTCGTGTGTGCGCCGCATGCAGCGCGAGGATGAGCTCGGCGCGCTCGCTCTCGCGCTTGGCAGAGCGGATCACATCCCAGCCGAGCTGGCGCAAGATGCGAGCCCAGCGCAGCGCGGTCGTTCGGTTGCCACCGAGCGCATCATGGGGCAGGGAGAGGAGAGCGGTCTTCATCTGTTGAATCTCGCTCAGTCCTTGAGGGCGCCGACAGTCTCGGTCCACACGCCGTGACCGAGATTGAGTGTCTCTGTGATGGTGATCGGGTCTCCCCAATACCAATAGCGCCAGAAGTTCTCGACCTCTTCGTTTCGGTCACAGCTGACCGCGATGTAGTCATTAGAGAGCGTCTCGAAGGTGGCTGTTCCGAGCTTGCTGAAGAAGGGGTCGAGACGGACCCAGCCCTCTTCTTTCAGGTGGACCTCGACCCAGGAGTGCTTGGGGGTGTCCTCGGGAGAGAAGGAGCGCGCGAGGATGCCGCGGATGTGCCGCGCAGGGAGGCCGCGGCCACGGCAGAGCGCGACCAGCACATCTGAGAACTCTGTGCAGTCACCGCCGCCCATCTTGAGCGCGCGGTTCGCGCCGCGCTCGGCCTTGATGAAGCCGTGGTTCGCTAATTCGAAGAGCGTGCCTTCGAAGAGGGCTCGCAAGAGCTCGAGCTCCTCTGCGTCCTTGGGGGCGAGCTCTCGCGCCGCGCGTGCGACGCGCGGGGAGTGCTTCTCGAGCTTGCTCTCGTCGCGCAGATATGTGTCCAAGAGGATCGGGTCCGTCTCTGGAGTCCCCGCCGCGTGCGCAAGGTCAAAGGGAGAGAGCTCTAGGGTCAAGACGCAGCCGAGCTCGAAGCTGCCCTTGGGGTTATCAAGGACCCACTCAGCTTCCATTCCACCGGGGCGCGCATAGGTCGCGGTCGGCGGGAGGATCCATTCGCGTCGCAGGATGCGTTGACGGTGAGGGAGGTCGGTAGGCAAGAGCATCAAGAAGCGCGCGCGCTCCGTCTCACCGGGAGCCTCCACCCGATAGCGCATCTCGATCTGGACGAGTTTGTTCTCGGGGGAGCTCGCGACGAGGGGGCTGACCCCATCTACAGCGAGGGGCTCTTCTGGCTCGCGCTCTGGCGTCGCGCAGGCGACAGCCAAGAGCCCGGCCGTGAGCATCAATCCAAGGGGCAGGCTCCGCACGCGAAGTCGAGGAGTTGGAGTTCGAGGTTGGTCCGGCCGCGGAAGGTGTTCCACGAGTGGCGGTAGACCACGTGCAAGGGCTCTCCCATGTGGAGCTCTTCGAAGCGGTGCGCCATGCCGAAGGCGAGGGCTTTCAGGGTGTGGCTGCCGCTCCGGATCGTGAGCTTCATGTGGCTGCGGTCGGCGCCGATGATCTGCGGCGGCTCTGCGAGGCGCACATCCTTGGAGATGAAGACCGGCGCCTCATTGTCTTGGCCGTAGGGCTCGAGGGCGTCGAGGCAGAGGATGGTCTCGTCTGTCACCTCTTCGAATTTCAGCTCAGCGTCGATGAGGAGCGGGCTCGGCGGAAACTCTCCACCCGGATGAAGCTCGAGCGCCTTGGCATAGAGCGCAGCGCGCATCTCTTCGATCTTCTCTGTTGGCACCGTGAAGCCAGCAGCGGCTGCGTGCCCGCCGCCTCTCGTGTAGATGCCCTCTGCGCCACGCAGGATCTCGAGCGCGTTGACGCCGGGGACGCTGCGCACGCTGCCGACGGCCTCGTCGCCTTCGATGTGGGCGATGAAGGCGGGGCGTTTCAGGGTCTCGGCGACGCGGGCTGCGACGATTCCGACCAGGCCTTGGTGCCAGCCTGCGCCGGCCAAGAAGGCGACCGGAGCTTCGCTCGTCGGACCGAGCTCGTTCGCCTCTTTGAGCACCTCAGCCGAGAGCGTGGCCTGCATCTCTTTGCGCTTGATGTTGAAGTCTTCCATGCGCTTGGCGAGCTTCATGGCTTCGACTGGATCATCGCTGATGAGCACCTCGACCGTGGCGGCTGCCGTCTCTAGGCGACCAGGCGCGTTGATGCGCGGGCCGACCTGAAAGCCGATGTGGTCGCCGCGCAGCTTGCGACCATCGTCGAGCCCGGAGACCTTGAGCAGCGCGCGCAGTCCGGCTTGTCCTGTGCCGGAGAGAGCGCGCAGCCCGTAGTGAGCGAGGATGCGGTTCTCATCTTGGAGCGGGACGACATCGCAGAAGGTGGCGATGGCGACATAGGCGAGGGCTTCCGCGAGGAACTTCTTCAAGTCGGGGCGCACTTGGTCTGCGCCCGTGACCTCTTGGCAGAGACCCCAGGCCAGCTTGAAGGCGACGGCGCCGCCGCAGAGCTCGCGGAAGGGATACTCGGAGTCGTGCAGCTTGGGGTTCACGATCGCGACAGCGGGCGGCAACGCGCCGGTGGGCGGCTCGTGGTGGTCCGTGACGATGGTGTCGATGCCGAGCTCTTTGAGCTCGGTGATGGTCTCTAGGCTGGAGGTGCCGTTGTCGACAGAGATGACGAGGGTCGCGCCGGTCTCTTGTGCCTTGCGGATCGAGTGGTCTCCGAAGGCGTAGCCATCGGTGAAGCGGTTCGGGATGTGCCAGGCGACCTTGGCGTCGAGGTGGCGCAGGAGGCGCACGAGGATGGAGGTGCCGGTCGTGCCGTCGACGTCGTAGTCGCCGTGGATGAGGATCGTCTCGCCGTCCTTGATGGCTTTTACGAGGCGCGCCGTGGCGAGGGCCATGCCCGGCAGCAGCGAGGGGTCGTGGAGGCCGCCGAAGTCGGGCTGGAGGAAGCTGGCGGCGTCTTGGACGCTCTTTACCTCGCGGGCAGCGAGGAGCCGCCCTACGAGGGGCGGCTGGCCTGTACCCCGCGCTAGGTCCTCTCCTAGGGCGCTGTCGATGTCGCGCATCTTCCAGAGATCAGAGGAGGAGGGAGAGGTCATGGCATGAGTGTACTCATGCGGCGTAAACTTCCTATGACATGACTGCCTCTAACTCCGAAGCCCGCCAGGCCGCCTTCCGCCTCCTTCCTTCCGTTGACGAGCTCCTCCGCGATGAGGCTGTCCTCAAGGCCGGTGCTGGGATGACCCATGAGCGCCTCGTGAGAGCGCTCGGTGAGATCCTCGATGGCTGGAGGGCTGCGATCGGCAAGGGGCGGCTCGACGCCGACGGGCTCACGGCCCACCTCTCCGAGGGAGGCGCTGCCGCCGCCCTCGCCGAGCGCCAGCGCGCTGAGTCGCGCCGCGGCGTCGTCCCTATCGTCAACGCGACGGGCGTCGTCTTGAACACAGGCCTCGGCCGCGCCCCGGTCCACCCGGAGGCGGCGGAGGCCATGAAGCGCGCGGCGGCTGGCTACTGCGTCCTCGAGGTTGACCGTGAGACGGGCAAGCGCAATCGGCGCGATGAATACTTGGCCTCGCTCGTCTGTGAGCTGACCGGCGCTGAGGCTGGCATCGTCGTGAACAACTGCGCGGGCTCGGTGATGCTCGTGCTCTCGACCTTCGCGCGCGAGCGTGAGGCGATCGTGAGTCGTGGCGAGCTGGTCGAGATCGGCGGCTCCTTCCGCGTCCCGGCTGTGATGGAGCGCGCGGGCGCGAAGCTCGTCGAGGCTGGTACGACGAACCGCACGCGCCTCTCGGACTACTCCGAGAAGTTGAACAAGAACACAGGCCTGCTCCTCAAGGTCCACACCAGCAACTACCGCGTCGTTGGCTTCACCGAAGAGGTGAGCCCGACGGACCTCGCTGCCCTCGGCGGTGAGCATGAGGTGCCGACTGCCTATGACCTCGGCTCTGGTCTCCTAGAGTCCGACGGCCTGAAGCCGCTCCCCTTAGGGGACGAGCCGCGCGTCATAGAGGCGGTCGCCTCTGGCGTCGACGTCGTGATGTTCAGCGGCGACAAGCTCTTCGGTGGTCCGCAGGCGGGCTTCCTCGTGGGCAAGAAGCGCGCGATCGATGCGCTGCGCGACAACCCTGTCTATCGCGCCTTGCGCTGCGACAAGGTGACGCTGGCTGGCTTGGAGGAGACGCTCAAGCTCTACCTCGCAGGTCGTGGCGACGAGATCCCGGCGCGCGCCCTGATGACGCGTGACCCCAAAGAGCTCCAGGCTCTGGCAGAGGAGATCGCAGCGGCCGCGAACGCCATCGATGGTTTCACAGCGACGGTCGTCCCTGAGCGCTCGCAGCCCGGCAGCGGCTCGGCACCGGACATCTTCATCGACACCTTCGCCGCGCGCCTCACGCACGCGAGCCTCTCACCGGACGCGCTCTCTGCCGCGCTGCGTCATGGCGAGCCCTCGGTCTTCTCACGCATCGCGGACGACGCGCTCGTCCTCGACCCGCGCACCTTGCTTGAGGGAGACCTCGAGCGCTTGCTGGGCGCCTTAGCCGCAGTCGAGGCCTGAACTGGGGAAGCCACCGCCTCCTCTGTCGTCCATAAAGTCCATGGGATCTGAACTCCGCACCCTCAGCCTGCCGCTCGAAGAGCTGCGTGACCGCATCGCCTCGCGTGAGGCCAAGGTCGCCGTGATCGGACTGGGCGCTGTGGGCTTCGCCATCGCGCGCGCCGCGCACGCTGCCGGTCATCCTGTGCTCGGTCATGACATCGACCCGAACTTGCTCGCGCGCCTAGGGGAGGGGACCTGTCCTCACCCGCACATGGCCTCCGAGGAGACGACCGCTCTCATGGAGAGCGAGCGCTTCGAGGTGACGGGAGATCCTGCGCGCCTCTGCGAGGCCGAGGTGATCTTGATCTGTGTGCCGACGCCGGTGGACGAGGAGGGCGCCCCCGACCTCTCTGCTGTTGAAGCGGCTACTGACGCCGCGTCTGCCGCCTTACAACCCGGCCGCCTCATCGTCTTGGAGTCGACGACTTGGCCCGGGACGACGCGCGAGGTCGTCTTGCCGAGGCTCGAGGTCTTCGAGCAATCCTTGGGCAAAGACTTCTGCTTGGCTTACTCGCCCGAGCGCGAGGATCCCGGCGGTCACTCCACGGAAGACATCCCGCGCCTCGTGGCGGGGATGGACGAGGCCTCCTTGGAGCTGGCGCTGCTCTTCTATGCGGCGATCGTCCCGACGGTGCACGCGGTGGACTCTCCGGAGACGGCCGAGTGCGCCAAGCTCTTCGAGAACACCTTCCGTTCGGTGAACATCGCCTTGGCGAACGAGCTGAAGGACATCTGCGACGGGATGGGGATCGATGCGAACGCTGTGATCAAGGCAGCCGCGACCAAACCCTTCGGTTTCATGCCTTTCCAACCGGGTCCAGGCCCTGGTGGTCACTGCATCCCGATCGACCCGCAATATCTCTCTTGGGCAGCGCGCAAGGCCGGCAAGGTCGCGGAGCTCGTGGAGTTGGCTTCCAAGAAGCACAAGCTCCAGCCGCTCAAGGTCGTGGACGAGATCCGCGAAGCGCTGGGTGGCGATCTGATGGGGAAGCAGGTGTTGCTGCTCGGCATCGCCTACAAGCCCGGCGTCGCCTCGACCTGCGAATCACCCGCCCTCGTCATCGCGCACGAGTTGACAAAGGAGGGAGCGCTGGTCTCCTTCAGCGACCCCTTCGTTCGCCGCGCCCCAGTTGAGCACGCGAGCGACTTCATCAGCGATCAATCACTCGCGCTCGACGCCAAGAGCCTCGGCGCGCAAGACGTCTGCGTCCTCATCACGAAGCACTCGGAGTTCGACCTCGATCTGGTCGCCGAGACCGCGACTCGGATGTTGGACACCCGCGGTTGCCTGCCGCAGTAGTCACCTTCTGTCCGTAGACCTTGGGTAGGCAGGTGATGCTCTTTGGGGTGATCGCAAGGTAAGTCCTCACAGATTCTTTTGCGCTGGTAGCCTGAGGTGATGATGGCTCGATGGAACACATGGGCGCTCTTCGGGGCGCTCGTCCTCTGCGTACCAGCCTCAGCTCAGCACCTAGGTGGCGGGATGGGGGAAGATGACTGCACGAGCCCCAGCGAGCTCGTGGGGTCGGGTGCATTCGCTTTCGACAATCAGAGCGCAACGACTGGGACTGTCGGGCAAGCTGAGGCCGCGTGCGATGCTTGGCCGGGGATCGGGATCGAGAATGATATCTGGTTCACCTGGACCTCCGTCACCGGCGGACTCGCCGTCGTCTATACGACCGGTGGGACAGAGATGAATACCAAGATCGCACTCTATGCTGGGAGCTCCTGCCCTGCGCCCGGGAGCGCGCTAGCGTGCTCCAACTTCTTCCACAGCGTTCAGTCCTGGGTGCAATTCACAGCGGTCGCAGGCGAGAGCTATGTGATTCAACTGGGGAATTCGCCGGGGACCTCTCCCGGTTCAGGGACCTTCTACATCACAGAGGAGAGCGGGAGCTGGGGACCACGAAATGTCATCACCACAGACGTGGTTTTTCCTTCCTTCGTTACGACGGCGGACATTGATGGCGATGAAGACATGGAAGTCTTCTCCGCCTCCTCCGACAAGCTCGCCTTCTATCCGAACCTGGGAGACGGTGTCTTTGGTTCCCAGAAGGTGATCAGCACAGAGCTCCCGCAGCCTCTTAGCCTCTGCGTAGTGGACCTCGATGGAGACGCACTGGTCGACGTGATCTCCAACGGACGCACGGGCCACCTCGCATGGTTCAAGAACTTGGGGGGTGGTGCTTTTGGGGCGCTACAAGAGCTCTCCGCCCACGCATACCCTTGGTCCGGTGCCGTGGTGGCTGATTTGGACAATGACGGGGACCCCGACGTGCTCCATGTTGGGTACTACCCATCACGAATCGTCTGGTACGAGAACCAAGGTGGCGGGACCTTCAGCTCACAGATCGAGCTCGTTGCAGATATGTGGACACTGTCGGTCTTTGCAGCCGACCTGGATGAAGACGGCGACTTGGATGTGCTCGCGGGTATGGACTTACTGGACCCCAGCCTGAATGTCATCGGTGGGAGGATCGTCTGGTATGAGAATCAAGGCGGCGGCAACTTCGGCTCTCAGCAGATCATCACCTCAGATGTGCTCCGACCCCGGATCGTCTCAGCTGCTGATATCGATGCCGACGGGGTGATCGATGTCATCGCGAGCTCGGGAGCTAGAAATGAGATCGCTTGGTACAAGGGTCTCGGCGGGGGCGGCTTTGGTGCAGAGGTCTTGATAACCTCCAATGCATTTCAACTCAGCTCGATAAGCATCGTCGATGTGGACAATGATGGTGACCAGGACGTCCTCTCATCCGGTCACTTAGTCAACATGGTCGCCTGGTATGAAAATCTCGGCGCAGGCGTCTTTGATGCTCAGCACTTAGTTAGCGCGACCGTTGATCCTAAGAGTATCCATACGAGCGACCTGGATGGAGACGGTGGCGTCGATGTCTTAACGGCCTCCTGGCAAGACAACCGGATCTCTTGGCACGAAAATCTCCGCTGCTTCTCAGGGGTCACTAGCTATTGCCTTGGGAGCGCAAACAGCGCTGGACCTGGCGTCGAGATCGGTGCGCCTGGGAGCCTCTCGATCGACCAGAACGACACGGACCTGGTGGCGATCGGGGGTCCCTCCGATCAGTTCGCCATCTTCTTCTATGGCGATGGTCGGGCGAAGCAACTGTTCGGCGAAGGGGTCCGATGCGTGACGGAGACCGTCTATCGCCTCGCGCCTCCGGTCGCGTTCAATCAACTGGGCGTGCTGCTCTTCCCGCTCGACCTCACAAGCGGAGCTCCAAGCGCCGGCCCGGGCAGGATCCGACCTGGCTCCACCTGGAACTTCCAGCTCTGGTACCGCGACCAGCTGGGCGGCCCCTTCGGCTTCAACCTCTCGAACGGGCTTGAGATCACCTTCTGCCCCTAGTTAGCTCGGCTGTACCTGATCACTGATCTGGATACGGACCTGGGCAGTTGCGGGTGGCGAAGTCTTCGAGCTCGCCGAGGATGCCGCGCGACTCGCACTCGCAGTCGGGGAGGGCGAGGCCTGTGCCGAGGATCGTCGCGGTGACGCAGTCACATGACTCGTACTCCACAGGCAGCGTCTTCTCGAACTCGCAACGTGAGCCCTTGGCTGCGGCGCCTTGGCAGATCTGGTGCGCTGGGTAGTAGATGCGCTCGGTCGGACAGAGCGGGCCAAAGGC
>JAPKBY010000554.1 GCA_028823185.1 Planctomycetota bacterium | reverse complement strand
CACAGCTACCTAGAGAATCACCCCAGTCTCTATGCCCCTCAAGGCCGCAAGGAGCTACATTTCTTTGATCGCTATTGGGAGAGCGGCGTCGGTCACTACAAGAGCTGGTTCCCTACCGTCATCGAACAAAGGCTCACCGCAAAGCGATCCGGAGCCCCCTCGCTGTGCTTCGAGACTACGCCGGAGTACATGCTCTACCCGGAGACCCGTGAGCGGATCCACGAGCTCCTCGGTCCTATTCCATTAGTGATCTTGCTACGTGACCCCATCGATCGCTTCTGGTCCGCCTTCAAGATGTACCAGTCACGATGGATGTTGAGCGCGAGCATCGAAGAGCTGCTCGAAGCGGACCCAGCGCTCGCAAAGCATGAGGGGCGCACACCAGATCCGTCACTCGCAGTGCACTCAGCCTTCATCTCAATGGAGTGCCCCCTTACTCGCGGTTTATACGCAGAACAATTGAATGGCATCTATGAATTGTGGCCGCGTGATCGCGTCCAAATATTTGACTTCGCCGATTTCACACAGGACCCGCGCGCAGTCTGCAAGCAAGTCCTAGGCAGCTTCAATCTCCCACCGCTTGATCGCGAATCTTGGCCGACCCTCAACAAAGGACACGGAGATGCATTCCCCGGGCATCATCGAGCCCGCCTCCAGAGCTTCTTCAAAGAGTCGAATGAAGAGCTCGCAGCGCTCCTCGGCTGGACACCGTCTTGGATGCGCCAAGAGCCCTAAAGCCTAGAGACAGACTGATCTCGCCTTGCTAGATTGCTCTAGTGAGCGATCAGAACGAGAAGTTACATGAGCCCCGCATCAACTGGATCAACCTCCGGGGCCTGATCTTCCTCCACTCCATCTCGGCCGTCGCCATCTGGTATCTCGCGACCGGCCGCGCGCACTGGGCGACGATCACCTTGACCATCGTCTGGTACTGGTTTACTGGGCTCTCTATCACAGCTGGCTACCACCGCGCCTTCTCACACCGGGCGTATGACATCGCTGCACCTCTGCGCTGGTTCTTCCTCCTCTTTGGGGCAGGCGCCCTGCAGACCTCAGTCCTGCAGTGGTCTGTGGATCACCGCAACCACCATCACTTCTCTGACACAAAAGACGATCCATACAGCGTCCGTGAAGGTTTCTGGTGGGCACACATCGGCTGGATCCTCCGAAACCGCCACGGCTATGAAGAGCCCTCCCTCAACAACGTCCAAGACCTCGTCGCGATGCCCGGCGTCAGGTTTCAGCACAAGCACTACGACGCGCTCGGGGCGATCTTCGCCTTTGCGATCCCTACGGCCTTAGCCACCCTCTGGGGTGACCCCTGGGGCGGAGTGCTCGTAGCCGGCGGGCTCCGCACCTTGGCGCTCCTGCACGCGACCTGGTGCGTCAACTCTGTCGCGCATTGGTTTGGAGAGCGCCCTTACTCGAAGGTCTTATCCGCACGGAACAGCTTCATCACCGCACTGATCACAGGCGGTGAGGGCTACCACAACTTCCACCACCGCTTCCCGAGCGACTACCGCAACGCTGTTCGTTGGTACCAGTACGACCCCACGAAGTGGTTTATCTGGACGATGAAGGTCACGGGCTTAGCGCACGACTTAAAGAGCGCCTCCAGCGAGCAAATTCGTGCTGCTCAAAAGGAGCAAGACGCAGCACTCACTGCTACTTAATACCCTCTGCGCCACAAATCCCTGCGCCAGAACGAGGAATCTCTCAACGCCTATCTATCCCCGCACGCAAGACCTGGCTAAAACCGGACGAGTACAACTCTGCCCCCACGAAACAAA
>JAPKBY010000553.1 GCA_028823185.1 Planctomycetota bacterium | reverse complement strand
AGCCCCTGATCGTCGCCGAGCTCCTCGCGCTCTTAGAAGAGACAAAGAGCAGCGGGAGCTCCGTCTCGCGCGACGACTAGCGCGAGCGCTCAGTCACTCGAACCAGGCGAAGTCTCCGCCCGTGACCTCTGCGATCTTCTCGAGCTGATCCCGATACCACTGATTGTCGGAGTAAGCGATGGTGTGAAAGATCACCTTGTGAAAGCGGTTGATCTCTTTGAGCTGATAAGTAACCCGGTTCCAGTGGACGTACTCGCCGACATCAGGCTCTCCAGAGGAGAGCAGATAGGCTGTGTCCAGGTCTGGATTGTCGACGACCGCCATGAGCGCAGCCCAGATGTCTTTGCGCCCGCTGATAGCTGTCTTCCTGTGGAAGTCGAGAGCCTTGCGAGAGACCGACTTCGTCAACTTCACAGCCCTGTCCTCGAAGGGCTTCACGCGCATCTCATAGCAGAAGATGTTGAAGACGAGGCGGCCCTCGAGCTTATCGAAGACTCCCTTCAGCTCTTCGTGAGCTGCAGCGTCCTTTGACATCCCCCTAGAGCTGAGCGGCTCGCTCATCGCGGTCGATTTGTCTATGAGGAAGGCGACGTGATCGCTCTCTAATTTAATTCCGTTGAATGCAGTCTCGGTCTTCCCTGCCGTAGAACGCACACGTCCTGCGCCGCCTTCAGGGACAGAGAAGCTCTCCCGATTGTCAGCCCACCAGCGCTTCCAAATGTCTGCTTTCGTGTGTCGCTCACCGGTCAAGATTTGCAGCGCGGTGACGCTGCGCGCAGCGACGACGGGGCGACCGTCCTCAAGCGCGCCGATGAGCGCGTCCACAGCGGTCTTCGTCTTGACCTTGGAGAGGTTCTCAAGCGCCTGCACGCGCGGACGCCAGTCCTCGTCTCCGAGGGCCTCCACGCTGATCGCTTCGACCTGCTCAGGGTAGGCCTCTGAAGCCGTCGCCAAGAGCGCGCAGCGCACTCCGCCATCCTTGTCACGCAGGCCCTTCAGGTAGAGCTCTTCGTTCGCCTCTGGGTCCAACAAGGCCATGGCCTCGATGGCGTTCGCCCTCACGAAGACGTCCTTGTTCTTGATGAGCTTCTTCAGCTCCTTCTGCGCGGGCTTGTACTTGATCCTGCCGAGAGCGCGCGCAGCCGCTGAGCGAACGAGCAGCTCCTTGTCTCGGAGCGCCTTCGTCAAGCTCGTCCCAAAGTCATAGTCACCGTAGATCCCGAGCGTCTCGGCGCACCACTGACGCATCCAAGCGCTCTTCTTGTTCTTGTTGAGCTCTGCCTCCACGACGCGCTTCGCATAGAGGTCTTTGATCTGCACCAATCCCTCCCAAGACACATCTCTGTAGTGAGCGGCAGAGAGCGTTCGATCCTGAGTCAACCGCATGGTCTCTAGCAAGAGCTCGACAGACGCCGGCGAGTCCAGCTCGACACAGATGCGCATGCCAGCGTGCACCTCAGGTTCACGATCTCTCCCCAAGAGGTCACGGGCATCCCTCAGGCGCTCCTCAACATCCTGCGAAGCTGAACCGGCCGCGACCGCGCTCGCCACCGGTGTGACCTGAAGAGAGAAGAGTAGAAGTGAACTGAATAGGATCATGGGAGTGTAATTTAGCTGCCCTAAATTCGAACGCAGCCACGGATAGTCAACGGCTGTGCGTTACTCAATTAACGATCCGCCTGATCATAATGTTCCGGAACTCGATGTAGGCGCCCTCTGACTGCAGGCAGATCTTTCCAGGGACCTCCTCGCACCAGATGGCCTCGTTCTGGACGGCGCCGTTCACCTCGA
>JAPKBY010000045.1 GCA_028823185.1 Planctomycetota bacterium | reverse complement strand
GCCAGAGCCTGTCGACCTTCTCAAGCCATCTCGTGCGGATCCGTGACGGCCTCGCGCGGGCGGGTGAGCGAACGCTCGTCTTGTTTGATGAGCTCGGGGGCGGTACGGACCCCGATGAGGGGGCGGCCCTTGGGGAGGCGCTCCTAGAGGAGCTCTTGGCGCGGAAGGCGAAGGTCGTCGTCAGCACACACCTCGGGAGGCTAAAAGAGTTCGCCTTTCGCAATGCTCGCGCAGAGAACGCCTGCGCAGAGTTTGATCCCGTGACGCTCGAGCCAAAGTACAGCGTCTGTATCGGAACGCCGGGCGCCTCTACGGCGTTGGCCGTGGCCCGCAGGCTCGGGCTGCCAGCAGCGCTCGTGGAGAGAGCTGCTGCGCGCTTGGAGCGGCACGATGAAGAGACGCAGAAGCTCTTCGAAGAGCTGCGGGCGACCAGGCTGGGGGCGGAGGAGGCGCGCAGCGCCGCTGACTTAAAGTTGGAGATGGCCTCTCAAACGAGCCGCGAGCTAGATAAAGAGCGGGAGGCGCTTAGCTTGAAGTCTGGTGCGCTCGCTGATGAGGCGCAGCGAGACCTCGATGAGCGGCTGCGGGAGGCGCGCAGCGGTCTCTCGCGTGGGCGGAAGCTCTTGAACGGCGTGCCAGCAGCGCAGCGCTCCGAGCTTGAGGCTGTGCTAAAAGGCATCGAAGAGAGCTTAGTGGGGGCGACCTTGACTGAGAGGCGGCAGGAATTCGTGGACTCCCTACGGAAGGGCGACGCTGTGTTCTTGCCGAGCTATGGGAGGCGCTGCCAGATTCACAAGGTCGATCGGGAGGCTGGAGAGGCCATCGTGAAGCTCGGGGCGATGAAGCTTCGAGTGGATCTGGGCGATATCACCTGGCTGGAATCGCTCTAGCGATTGTTACCCTGTCACCATGGTTGACCTCTTGGTGGTGGACAATGACGCGCGCATCGCGGACCTCGTCGCTTGGTTCCTCGAGAGAGGAGGGCACACGCCACGCGTCGTGACGAGCTATTCCGCAGCTCGAGAGGCGCTCAGAGAGAGCACCTTCACTTTGATGCTCGCAGATCTC
Organism: Planctomycetota bacterium; assembly: GCA_028823185.1. Taxonomy (GTDB): domain Bacteria; phylum Planctomycetota; class UBA1135; order UBA1135; genus JAKVCE01. Next base: position 7,780 of record JAPKBY010000045.1, on the reverse strand, counting down.
GAGCTCGGTGCTGAGGACGGACGTGTTGAGCTGCCGCTCCTTGAGTCAGAGGGGATCCTTCCCCCGACCCTGGTCGTCTCGGGATATCTGGACGCAGAGATCACCATGGAGCTGCTTGAGATCCCTCATGTGCTCGGGACTGTCCCCAAACCGTTCGAACCGAGCGAGCTCCTCGCGCGTGTCGATCAGGCGATCGAGGCCGTGCATGAGCTCGTCGTAGAGGCCTCGCCGGAGACACCTTCACTCATCGTTGAAACGGCTCTTGATGAGACGTCCGCGCCTGCAGAGAGCGAGCCTGAGGTGCTGCGCGAAGTGTTGATTGACCCGCAAGCAGCACCCACGAAAGAGAGCGGCTCGAGTGATCCCGTTGACGATCCCGTTGCCGATGCCGTTGACGATGAAGATGGGTGGATAGAGATCAGCTCGGAAGGCTTCAGTGATCATCCGAAGTGGGATGGTGCAGGGTGACTCGCTTCTCTTGGCGGACCGCTGGCGAATCGCATGGAAAGGCCTTGATAGGCATCGTTGAGGGAGTTCCAGCAGGACTAGAGCTCGACGTCGAGCGGATCAACTCTGAGCTCTCCAGGCGACAAGGTGGCTATGGGCGTGGAGGTCGTATGAAGATCGAGCGCGATCACATTGAGCTCCAAAGCGGCTTAAAGGGCGGAGTCACGCTCGGCTCCCCGATCTCTTTCTTGGTGCCGAACCGCGATCAAACGATCGAAGATTTGCCGCTGCCTGCGAGCCCGAGGCCTGGACACGCCGATCTAGCTGGCTGTCAGAAATATGGACATCAGGACACGCGCGCAGTCTTGGAGCGCGCGAGCGCTCGCGAGACAGCGGCTCGAGTGGCTGCCGCATCGATCGCTCGGCAGGTGATTGAGGCCTTTGGAATCGAGGTCTTTGCGCACGTCGTTGAGTTGGGAGGGGTGAAGGCTCGCTCTGATGGATTTGAACTCACTGGGGCTGATCGGGCTCAAATCAGGTCCGAGAGCTGCTTCTATTGCCTTGATCCGCTCGTGGAAGAGTCGATGCGGGCAGCCGTGGACGACGCAAAAGAGGCCGGAGACACCCTAGGAGGCGTCTTTGAGGTGCGAGCCATGGGCTTGCCGCCAGGCCTCGGAGAGTACGCTGACCCCGCTGAGCGCCTTACGGCACGTCTCGGAGGCGCTCTCTTCTCTATCCCGGCCATCAAGGGCGTCGAGGTGGGGCTCGGGTTTGAGGTCGCTCGGAGGATGGGATCAGAGGCTCACGATGCGATACAGCCACGAGCCGCAGCTGTTGAGGGGCTTGGTAATCGCTTCTCAAGGGCTACAAACCGTGCTGGAGGGCTAGAAGGGGGGATGACTACAGGAGAGGAGTTGGTCCTGCGGGCTGCCATGAAGCCAATCCCTACATTGCGTAAGTCATTGCCTTCTATGGACTTCAAGACGAGGGAAGCTACAGAGGCGACCTATCAACGCTCAGATGTGACCTCTGTGCCCGCGGCAGGAGTCGTTGGGGAGGCGGTGGTGGCTCTCGAGCTGACCAGAGCCTTCCTGTCAAAGTATGGTGGGGACTCAATGGATGCCGTCAGGGCTGCTTTTGAGGCACATCAGGTTGCTCTCGCTCAGGTCTAGCTAGGGAGAAGAGTTGGCTCGGGAAGAGATTCCTTCGAACTAAGCAAGTTGTCTCTTGACCCTGAGGCTCCGCTCCCTACTATGTCGCGCCCGAGTCCTTCGGGGACACCGTCAGACGCATGCGCTGACAAGGATCGTTGACCAGGCGGATCGGCCGCCATCGACGAGAAAAGCCAGTGTAGCTCAGTTGGTAGAGCCCCTGATTTGTAATCAGGAGGTCATGGGTTCGAGTCCCATCGCTGGCTCCATCAACTTGCTGATAGACGGTTCGCTCACTTAAAACGGAACACGCACGGGATAGCACGGGAGCAGCTGCTCTCTGGTGAACGCAAATTCACTAGAGGCTCTGCATCAGCACCGGCATTCAGCGTGAAAGTCGAGGTTCGCCCGACTGCTCTCCAGCACTTTGTGCGGGGCGCAATCACTAGGCATTAGCCTGGTTTGGGGCCTAGCCCCTATGGGGAGGTTCCCGAGCGGCCAAAGGGGTCAGACTGTAAATCTGATGGCAACGCCTTCGCAGGTTCGAATCCTGCTCTCCCCACCAACCACCCACTTCGACCTTCACGATGAACATGTCCCGCAGGCGCGATATGTGACCTGTAGAGCACTCAGCGGTGTCGACCGCCATGATTGAGACCCCGCATGCGGGCGTAGTTCAATGGTAGAACGACAGCCTTCCAAGCTGTACACGTGGGTTCGATTCCCATCGCCCGCTCCACAACGTCGCAACATCGCTTCCGAGCTTCCGTGTGAGAGAGAACGCTTTCTCTTTTCGTGCCATCAAGGCCGAGAGGGGAGCCTGCTGCTGTAGCTCAGTGGTAGAGCACTTCCTTGGTAAGGAAGAGGCCACGGGTTCAAGTCCCGTCAGCAGCTCCAGCACCGCGGTTAGCCGTGCGTTCTCAAATCAGCACCCTCCGGTCGTTCTGCGATCAGAGCGCAGGTGATCCGCGCTGCGGACCTCTTGCACCCACTTTCAATTCAGATAGTTCAATACCCACGACGGGGCCCAAATTCGGGTCGCGTCTTCAACAACACCAAAACGAGAGAGCGAATAAAATGGCCAAGGAAAAGTTCGAAAGGAACAAGCCGCACGCCAACGTCGGGACCATTGGTCACGTCGACCACGGAAAAACGACACTCACCTCCGCCATCTGCCGTCACCAGGCAGACCTCGGACTCGCGAAGGCTATGGCCTTCGATGAGATCGATAAGGCGCCGGAAGAGAAGGAGCGTGGCATTACGATCTCGACCGCACACGTCGAGTATGAAACTGTGGCGCGTCACTACGCTCACGTTGACTGCCCCGGTCACGCTGACTATGTGAAGAACATGATCACGGGTGCCGCCCAAATGGACGGCGCTATTCTCGTGGTCTCCGCCGCTGACGGTCCGATGCCCCAGACTCGCGAGCACATCCTGCTTGCCCGTCAGGTCAACGTTCCCGCCATCGTCGTGTTCATGAACAAGGTCGACCAGGTCGACGACGATGAGCTCCTCGACCTCGTCGAGATGGAGATCCGTGAGCTCCTCGACAAGTACGACTTCCCGGGTGATGACACCCCGATCATCCGTGGCTCTGCCCTCGCCTGTGAGAATGCTCTCAATGAGGGCAAGCCTGCTGATGACGAGGCCTTCAAGTGTCTCGACGAGCTCATGACTGCGGTCGACACCTTCATTCCGCTCCCCGAGCGTGATGTTGACAAGCCCTTCCTCATGCCCGTCGAGGACGTGTTCTCGATCAAGGGACGCGGAACGGTTGGGACCGGTCGTATCGAGCGTGGCGTGGTAAACATCGGCGACAACATTGAGATGGTCGGGATGCAGGAAGAGATCGGCAACACGACTTGTACCGGTGTTGAGATGTTCCAAAAGGAGATGACCGAAGGTCGGGCTGGCGAAAACGTCGGTGTCCTCCTCCGTGGAGTCGCCAAAGAGGACCTCGTGCGTGGAATGGTCCTCGCAGCTCCCAAGAGCATCAAGCCCCACACTAAGTTCGAGGCTGAGGTCTACATCTTGTCGAAAGACGAAGGTGGTCGACACACCCCGTTCTTCTCGGGATATCGTCCCCAGTTCTACTTCCGTACAACGGATGTGACTGGAGCTGCGACGCTCACCGGAGGCGCAGAGATGTGCATGCCTGGTGACAACGTCACAATGTCTGTTGAGTTGGGCACCCCGGTCGCCATGGACGAGCAGCTGCGCTTCGCTATCCGCGAAGGTGGCCGCACTGTCGGTGCCGGCGTCGTGACCAAGATCATCGAGTAATTCAACGGGATGTTCGGAGAGCGCATTCAGTGCGTTCTCCGGCACTCCCAGCTCACTTACTGAGCTGGGGGGGGTCCCACAAATCAAACGAACGGAGCTCTTCTAGTGAAGATCAAAGAACGGTATGTCTTCCTCGTCTGCACGGCGTGTTCAAACCGCAACTACACGACGCACAAGCGTTTGAAGGCGGTTTACAAGCTCGAGAAGAAGAAGTTCTGCAAGTTCTGCAGGGAACACACGAACCATAAAGAGAAGAAGCTCTAGCCCCTCGTAGACGCGCAGCAGACCTCCTCAGTTAATCGCTTAACCAAGCACCACTCACAACCTCAAGGAAACACAGATGGCCTACAAAAAAGACCAGGGACGGATGGCCCGAATGACCGCGTATTGGTCAGGCACCATCTTCCTGTTCTATGGCTGTGTGTCACTCTTTAGGGAGCTGACTGGGCGCTTTGAGCAGCTCGCTCAAGCGGTCGGCGGGATGGAGATCCCTGTGCTAGGTATGGAGCTCACTCCCTCCTTGATGATCACTGCGGTCGTCTTCCTGGGTGGGTCCTATCTCTTCTTCCGCTGGATTGAGCGGCCGAAGCAAGCCGATCTTTTGATCGAGACTGAGTCAGAGATGCGCAAGGTCACCTGGCCTTCACTCTCGGACACGATGTCTGGCTCTATCACTGTCATCCTCACCGTCCTTGTCCTCATGGCCATCTTGGCCTTGTTCGACATGGCCTTGGGGAACGTCGCCACAAAGATCCTTACCTGATGAGGACCTGAATTATGGCGATTAAATGGTACTTCGTTCGATGCCAATCTGGACGAGAAGACAGCATCGCGCGCAACGCGATCACGCGGCTCAAGATCGCAGGCTTGCAGGATGTAGTCCCGCAGGTGCTCGTCCCCTTCGAGAAGGTCACAGACCTGAAGAACGGGAAGAAACGCACAATTAACAAGAAGCTCTACCCCGGATATTTGATGGTCCAAGCGGACCTAGAAGACACGGAGGATCCGAAGGTGCAGCAGATCAGCAGCACACTTCGTGAGGTTCAGGACCTACGCGAGTTCCTCGGGAGCCGTGGAGAGCCGACGCCGCTGACAGACGCCGAGGTGACAGGGATCCTTTCAAGGATGTCTGACTCTGAAGCACAGCCCCAAGTCTCGATAGGCTTGCAAAAGGGTGATCTCGTGAAGATCAAGACCGGCGCTTTCGATGGTTTCGAAGGTGCGATTGAAGACGTTAACCCGGAGAAGGGGACAGTGAAGGTCGTCGTGACGATCTTCAACCGCCCGACTCCGGTCGAAATGGAATATTGGGAAGTGGAGACGATCTAGATGGCCAAGGAAGTAATGGCAATTGTGAAGTTGCACTGCCCCGCTGGGAAGGCAACGCCCGCTCCCCCGATCGGACCTGCGCTTGGTGCGCACGGTGCGAACATCTCGGAGTTTGTGAAGCAATTCAATGACCGCACACGGGATCAGATGGGGATGACAATCCCGGTCGAAATCTCAATTTATAAGGACCGCTCCTTCGACTTCATCATGAAGTCACCGCCCGCAGCTGTGCTCTTGCTTAAAGCAGCTGGAGTAGAGAGCGGTGCAGGAGAAGTCGGTACGCAGATAGTTGGCTCCGTCTCTCGAGCTCAGCTCGAAGAGATCGTTGAGATCAAAAAGGACGACCTGAACGCTCGAGACGTTGACCATGCAGTGCGAATCATCGCAGGCACGGCGCGTTCAATGGGCATTGAAGTGAAGGACTAGAACGATGGTTAACCGCAGTAAAAGATATCAGGAGGCAGTAGCCCAAGTAGACCGAGAGCGCGTCTACGACATGGGTGAAGCCATCAACCTGTTGAAAGCACTACCTATGGCTAAGTTTGACGAGGCTGTTGAAGTCGTCGTCTGCTTGGGTATAGATCCTCGCAAGACGGATCAATTGATCCGAGGCGCAGTCTCCCTCCCGAACGGGCTGGGTAAGACGATCAAGGTCGTCGTCTTCGCTGAAGGCGATAAGGCAGAGGCGGCTAAAGCTGCTGGCGCTGACGAGGTCGGCTCTGCTGACCTGGCCAAGAAGATCGGTGATGGATGGCTCGACTTCGACGTCGTCATCGCTTCGCCTGACATGATGAGGCACGTCGGCAAACTCGGTCGAGTCCTCGGCCCTCAAGGGAAGATGCCGAGCCCGAAGTCAGGGACGGTTACAGCCGATGTGGCAGCAGCCGTCGAGGCCTTCAAGGCTGGTAAGGTCGAGTTCAGAACGGACGCAGGTGGAAACATCCACGCATCCGTCGGACGCGCATCTTTCTCTCCAGAGGCCATCGAAGAGAACCTAACTACTTTCCTCGAGCACGTTGCGAGCATGCGCCCCTCCTCAGCGAAGGGCGCTTATCTTCGCAAGATCAGTCTCAGCACCACTATGGGCCCGGGTTTACGGGTCGCTTACGGAGAGTAGACATGCCGAACGAAGTAAACACACTCATCCACAAAGACCTCGCGAAGAGGTTTGAAGAGGCCGAAGGCGCCGTCATGGTCAGCTATGCGGGCTTGACGGTTAAAGAAGATTCAGAACTACGGGACAACCTCGCAGCCCAAGGCGTCGAGTTCCAAATGGTTCGAAACTCGCTCGCCAAGCGCGTCATGAACGAGCGCGGCTATGAGTTCCCTGATGACCTCTTTAGCGGCAACACTGCGATCGCCTGGGGCGACGCGGAGAGCACGATCGGTGCAGCTAAGGTGTTCACTACCAAAGAGGTCAAGAAGGCCGGAAAAGTCACCGTGAAGGCAGGCCTCTTCGAGGGCCGCCTCCTAGGTAAATCAGAGGCTGTTGCGCTCGCTAAGATCCCGGACAAGGACACGCTGCGCGCGATGATCCTTGGGGTGCTTAGCGGCCCGTCACGAGGCCTCGTTCAAGTCCTTGCCGGAGTACCCGGCGGTTTGGCGCGCGTTGTTCAGGCGCACGTCGATGCAGGGGAGAGCTCGGAAGAGTAATCCATCTGCAAGAGTCAGTCTGGCTCTCGACCGCGAACACGCGTTGGGAGCTGAAAATAGAGATCACGAGAAACCCCCGTTCCACATGGGAACGAACACACCCAGGAGACCGAGAAAATGTCCGAAGAGACCAATGTCGCCGAGCTTGACGCCGACCTTCAGAAAGTTGCAGACCAATTAGATGGGCTGACCCTTCTGCAGGCTTCACAGCTGGTTAAGCACCTTGAGGAGAAGTGGGGCGTAAGCGCCGCTGCTCCCGTTGCTGTTGCCGCAGCCGCCGGTGGCGGTGAAGACGCCGCTGAAGAGAAGACTGACTTTGACGTCGTGCTGAAATCAGCCGGCGATAAGAAGATCGGTGTGATCAAAGAGGTCCGTGCGATCACCGGCTTAGGCTTGAAAGAGGCTAAAGCGGTTGTCGACAGCGCCCCGAAGGCAGTCAAAGAAGGCTGCCCCAAGGACGAGGCCGAGGCCATCAAGGCGCAACTCGAAGCAGCTGGCGCGACGGTCGAACTGGTCTAAGTGCTCGCTTCGACCCGTTTTACCAACCAAGGGCGCTGTGCCCGGCCTGAAAGCGGATCACCTCATCGTGGGTGGTCAGTTGGAAGTGTCGGAGTCAGCTCCTTAGGCCTTTATTGCCGCTCAGTGATCTCTTCTGTTTTCGAACAGGAGCAGGGTCAGTGAGGGGGACTGAAGGTCTCCGTGTGGACATCTTGGCGAGGATGTCTAACACAGCTTCTATTCAGCGCGGCAGTCACCGCACTCTTCCCTGTGAAGGCGAAGAGTTCGCAGTGACGAAGCAATGAGTGAGAAGCCAAAACCATTCGCATTGGTGCCAGCGATTGACCTCGTTGGACGACTAACAGACGAGAGCGTAGCCAGCCTCAGCAAGACCTCGGGTGTGTCGGGAACAGAAA
>JAPKBY010000552.1 GCA_028823185.1 Planctomycetota bacterium | reverse complement strand
CTGAGCAACCTTCAGCGCTGGGCTGGCCAGCTCGGACAGGAGCCGCCCACAGAGGCGGACGTCGCCGCGATGGCTATGGTCGATGTGCTCGGTGTTAAGGCGCCGCTCTTGGAGGCTACCGGTGAGTTCACTGGCATGGGGTCTGCGGAAGCTACGCCCGGCACGACGATGCTCGGCTTGCCTGTTCTCATCACAGGTCGAGCCGTCTTTGTGAAGATGCTCGGACCCACGGATCAAGTCGCCGCACAGCGTGACAACTTCATCCTATTCTCCCGTTCTCTCACTCTTGAGGATGGCGGGCGATGAACGGACTCCGCAATAAGCTCTGGCAGGTCTCCGCTTCTTTTGGGACCGCATGTGTGCTCTTGATCTTCCTGTTCCTGCTGACCCTCTTTGGGACTTTGGAGCAGACGGAACATGGCCTCTATGAGGTGCAGAAGAAATACTTCGAGTCGTGGTTCCTCATTCACGAGATGGGTCCGGTGAGTGTTCCGTTGCCCGGCGGGATGCTGTGCATGGGGCTTTTGGCTTGGAACTTATTGGCTGGTGGATTGATTCGCATTCGCAAGTCAAAGTCGACTCTTGGCATCATCGTGGCTCATGTCGGCATCATGATCATGCTGGCTGCGGGCCTCGTGAAGCTCGCGGCCTCTGATGATGGCTATCTGAGGCTTTATGAAGGAGAGCAATCAGACGAGTACATCAGTTACTTCCTATGGGAGGTCGCCGTCTTTGATGCAGACAGCAAAGGTGAGGTCGCTGAATTCTTAGTCTCTGACGAGCAGCTGCGCTTGGCGGCTGATGAGCCTGTTCGTATCACCCACAAGCTCTTGCCCTTTGAGCTCGAGCTGAAGCACTTCTTAGAGAACGCTCGTCCTACGAGAGAAGAGACTCCGTTTGCCCTCGCTGGAGGATGGAGGCTCTTAGAGCGGGCGATGGAGCCTGAAGCGGAGGGAAACCTGGCGGGGCTCTATGCGACGGTGAGGTCCATCGCTGGCGAGGAGACCGCCATCCTTTGGGGGCTCTCCGAGGACCCTTGGGTCGTCGAGATGGATGAGCGCCGCTGGGCTGTCGTTTTGCGACATCGACGTCTGCGCATGCCGTTTGGGATCAGATTGGATGACTTCACAAAACTTGAGCACCCTGGGACCGACATCCCCAGTGAGTTTTCTAGCGATGTCACGCAGCTCGGCAGCGAGGGAGACAGAGCGGTCTTGATCCGCATGAATGAGCCTCTGCGCGACGGCGGGCTCGTTCTGTTTCAGTCAAGCTGGGGGCCGCCCAATGCCAAGCCAGGAGAGCCGCTCTTTAGTGTCTTCTCTGTGGTGCGGAACCCGTCGGACCACTGGCCTCTTTACTCTTGCATCGTTATTGGCCTCGGCCTGCTGCTCACCTTCTCCGAGAAGCTGAGGCGCTATGTCACGGCGCAGTCCTTGCTTCGAAACTCTGAGGTTAAGTCATGAAGCGAGCGCTCCTCGTCGCTAGCGGCCTGCTGTGTCTATTGATGGGCTCTGTGCAAGCGCAGGATTCCTTATCCCCGAGCTCCTGGTCGGAAGAGACTCTCCGCTTAGCCCGTGAGCTGCCCGTGCAGGCAGGCGGTCGTATTAAGCCGCTGAGCACCTACGCTGATTTTCAGCTCCTTCGGATGCAGGGAAAAAGAACGTTCAAGACTCCTAGCGGCGCGAAGCTGGATTCGACCGCTTGGATGCTCGATTGTCTCTTTCGTCCTGAGCTTGCAAAGACCTATGAGTCTTTCCGGGTCAGGAATGATGAGCTCGTCATCTCCCTTGGAGTGAAGGA
>JAPKBY010000044.1 GCA_028823185.1 Planctomycetota bacterium | reverse complement strand
CGATCGAGCCTGCCAGCGTGGATCTGAATCCCATCGTCAAAGTCGAGGACTGCACGCAGATACTCTGGCGTGCAGATCATCGGCATCGCGATGATCTTTGCAGGGCGTCCATAGTGTTCAAAATAGTGGCTGAGAGCGCAGAGCGTCGTCGCTCCTGTCGCTCCCATCGGGTCTGGCAAGAGCAGCACGCTGCCTTCGACCGTTCCACCGACCTTGCTGCCAGAGAGGTCCGCTCCGGTCGCGCAGCCCGACTCATCTGTCGTCCGAGCGATGTTCAAGTGATCGAGACGGACATCCGCGTTCGGTAAGAGCTGAGAGAGCCGCTCAAAACAGAGCTGAGCGGGAAGGATCCCAGCCCGGATCACATCGCAGATGACGACAGAGCCGCTGTCCATCGCCGCGTCTCCTCGCCAGACACCTCTCTTCGGGTGCTTGTCTGCCATCCTCGTCTCTACCTCCACCTGGCTTCGTGGAAACTCTTCAAGCGCCGACGCGAGCAAGACCTCATAGACAGAGCGGACCAGCGCGAGGAGATCTGTGCGAGAGATCGAATCGGCCGAAGCGCGCGCTAGCGCGGTGCTGACGAACGCGCCGCCCGCCAGATGAACGCGAGGCCCATAGGCGTGCTGCGCCGTGCTCAAGCTGACTCCTCTGCAGCTGCGAGCCCATCCTCGAGAGCGACGACAAGGCGCGGGACATCCCTAGAGCGGATCGCGCATAACGCGACCCGAACGGCTCCCTGGAGCGGAATGACGAAGACTCCGAGCTCTCTCATCTTCTCTGCCATCACCTCAGCATTAGGCGTAAAGACGCTCACAAAGAAGCCGCCTTCATAGCGAGGGTAGCGAAGGCTCGTCCCACGCGCCGCCTGGTTGAAGGCGTCAACGCGCTCGTGTAATAGCCGCTTGAGGACCTCACGCTCTGCCGTGACTCTTCGACGTTTCGCCGGATCTAAGAGGAGCTCCGTGATCGCGACCATCGCCTGGTGATTGCAGTTCGACCAGGTCCCTCTGCAGGCGAAGCCCAGCGCCGCTGAGAGCCTCGCTCGCTCCTTTGGAGCCGGATGCACAGCGATCAGCGCGCCGACGCGAGCGCCATATTGAGCGAAGGCTTTTGATCCAGACCAAGCGACGAGGAGCTGAGCGCACCTCGCCAAGCCCTCTACGTGCTCAACCCATCGCTCAGATCCAGCAGCACCGAAGCGCGCATACGCTAGATCTACGAGGAAGGTGATCGGTCCTTTCTCTGCTTGCCTCTCGACGATGAGCGAGAGCTCTCGCCACTCATCATCATCAAGTGAGTAACCCGTAGGGTTATTGCACGGGAAGTTAAAGATGATCAGCGCGCGTCCTTGGCCCTCCAACTGGCCCTTCAAGCCAGCCTCAAAGGACAAGAGGTCGAAGCCTCCCTCCTCCGTAAACATGGAGAAGGTCTCTACCTTCCGGGCCGTGTGTGACGCGATCGTTTTATAAGGACCCCAGTAGTACTCCGGCACCAAGATCGATTGGCCTGGCTCTAGGAAGCTGGTGATCGCGTGCAGGAGCGCGCCCGTACCACCGGCTGTCGCCGCCGCGACAGAAAAAGAAGCGAGCTCAGAGCGGCCAAAGGTGTCATCAATGACGGCCTGTAAGAAAGCCGGCTCACCAGAGATCGGCGCATAAGAGGCGGCACGTCTAGGGTCGACGTTTGCGATAGCCTCACTCACCGACGGGAGGATCGCGAGCTTGCCGTCGTCTTCAAGGAGCGCGCCGATCGTAGCGTTCAAGATTGACTCACCTTTCGCTGCGCGAGCTCTTGCCTCAGCGTTTAGGCGGAAGATCGGATCGTCGCCGGGGCGATCAGCCGCGATGGGAATCAATGTGGTGTCGAAGACCATGTTCTCTGTGGAGAGCGATTGAGCTGTGCGCATGAAGGAGGGGGTCCCAGTGGGCCCCCCTTTATACCATCGCACAGAGATCAGACGTCGCTCTGGACCGCATCGAGGGCGATCTGCAGGTCTGGGCTGAGCACATTCCCCTGATATGTCCGGTGATCGTGAGCCCGGACGCCATTCAGGGCCAAATATCGGTCAAACCACGGCCTCGATCGGAGTCGATCCACGAGCCAATCCGTAGAGAGCGCCATATAAAAGCTCAGCTCTGGCGAGAAGGGATCCTCTGCCAGCCCCTCTTGGGCGTGGCGAAGCGCGACTCGATGACGATCCTGCTTGCTCATCGCCAGCACCTCCGCTGGCACCTCTTCATCAGGGAGGCGGCCAGGGACAAGACGGTCTAGCTCCAGGACGTGCTGGGAGGCCCGCTCCAGCGCCGCCTCTCGAAGCGCGAGGTCAGCTGAGAGCGCGGCTCTCAGGCGCGCCCCTTTGAGACTGCCCGCCATCCTCGTGATCACTGCCTGAGTAGGGTCAAGGAGCGCAGAGAGCTTGCGTTGGCGCTCTCCTTGATCGCTCTCGCGCGCTGCCTCGACGAGCTCATCCACTAACAGAGAAGTGGCAGGCTCACCCGCAAAATCACTCGCTCCCAGCAGATCCATGTCCAACATCATGGCGCGTAGAAGCGCCGCAGAGCGGTCCACCCGCTGCGCGATCACCAGAGCTTCACCATTGCTCAAAGAGACAAAGCCAGCCTGCGTCGCCAACAAGATCGAGAGGCCGGAGCGCACTTCAAGCAGCTCCCTCTCTATCCCATGGATCGCGCTATACCGAACTCCGAAGGCTGGATCCAAGAGGCAAACACCAAGGCCTCTGGCGCGTTGATCTCCGACCGCGAGCTCCGTAGCGGCGCGTTGCACGAGCTCTTCGTAGCGCCGAGCGACATCTTTAAATGAGCCGCTCTCTTCATCCTCAATCAACGCCATACAACCGCGCTTACGTAGCTCACGGGTGGCTAATGACAAGCGCAGCTTCACCGCGGCTTCGAGACCGAGGAGATCCGAGACGAGGGCCTTCTCCTCTGCCGTCCGTGGCCTGGCCACGACTCGTCCCAACTCTTGAGCCCCACCACGCCATGCAAGCGAAGGCCGTCCATCTACGGCGAGCGGCGCCTCATCCTGCGAAAACGAGGTCCCTACAAAAGTCAGCCCAAGAACCAACGCGGCCGTGACCGCACGTCGAAGCAAAGCCCTAGACGCGCTCTTAGGCGAAGGGACCACCAAGGCCCTCACTCCCAACGTTAGCTGCGGCAGAGGTGTCCTCTGCACCCTCGTTCTGAGCGCCAGGGATTGAGCGTGAGCTAGCAGCTCCAACGCTGAGCGAAACGGAGGAGGAGGGCGTGCCTCCTCCAGGAGCTGCGGAGATTGAATCCAGAGCGCGCCTCGCCAAGAAGAGCACCCTGCATGCTTCGCTATAGGGTCGATTGATCGCTCGCGAGAGCGCCAACGGCTCGACGCCTTTGATTGCCTCTAATGTTCCATATCCAGCAGCTAGGAGCGTCTTAGAGAGCTCCTTGTCAACGCCATCCAAGCTCCCGACCAGGGTTGATTTCGTCGACGCTGAAGCGGCCTCTTCGCCCGCTCCTCCACTCTCTGTCTTGATCGAAGTCTCCTCCTGAGCCGAAGCGTCCTCTTGATCCCAACGCTCGAGAACAGGAGCCAAGATCGCAGCGATGTCAGGCTTGGCCATTTCATCAGAGCGAGCTGCTTGAGTTGACCTCATGGGCTCATCGGGCGTCGAATTCCCAGGCAAGCTCTTCATGACCGCTTGGGCAGCGGCGAGCTCTGCAGTTACACCACCGGGGTACATGGACTCTTCTCTGTCTAAGCCCTCTCCCTGAGTGCGCATCGCGAGCATCCGCGCCTCACGGTGAAAGCGACGAGCCTGAGCCATCGACAAACCGAGCACCTCAGCGGTCGTCTCAACTGAGCAACCCAAGACATCGTCTATTGAATCCAGTTCAGCAGCTCGTAAGCGCTGAATAGATGCAGGTCCATCAGCGTGAAGGGTGCAAAGCAGGGCCAATATGTCCATCTTCATTCTCCGGGGAGAGGGGTAGGCGCGAGGTCTTTGCCTCGCACAGAATCTGTGCTGCCGACGAGGCACTCGCTCGCGAGCGCGGCAAAATCATTCGTCGCGCGTGAGCGCTTATCGAGAATCTGTACCGGGACGCCGCATGCTGCCGCCTCACGGAGTCGAACGCTGGTTCGAATCACGCTCTCAAAGAGCAGGGGGCCAAACCTTGAGTGAAGAGCGAAGAGCATATCCCGGGCAAAGCGAGTCCTTCGGTCAAAGAGAGTGGCGAGCACTCTCATGTCGAAGCGCGAGTCGCCGCAGGCGCGGATCTCTTCAAAGATCGACAACGCCTTGACCGCACCTTGCAGAGCAAAGGCCCCTGTCTCGACGACTAAGATCGCTGTGTCACATGCACGCAGAGCGTTGGCCGTTAAGACTCCGTCTGCCCGAGGAGGACAATCGAGCAAGACCTCATCATAGTCACCCTCTAATCCTCTGAGCGCGTGAGTCAGCGCTTGCTCAGGACGCAAGCTGTGCTCAGCCCGCTCCTCAAACTCACCGAGCGAGAGCGCCGCAGGCACAAGATCGATACCGCCCGCGACAGCTACCACCGCTTCAGAGAGCGAGGAGGACCCTGAGAGGACGTCCAATGTCGTCGGGCCATCACCTGGATCACAGCCGAGCCCGAGGGTCGCGTGGGCTTGCGGGTCGAGATCGATCAGCAAGACGCGACGTCCTTGAGCGGACAAGGCACCAGCGAGGTTGATTGCGGTCGTCGTCTTACCACAGCCCCCTTTTTGATTAACGAAGGAGAAGATCTGCATTGCGGATTCGATGGCAACTCAATGGGAGGTCGGATGCAACCGAATTCCGGCGACTGATCTTCTCCGAGCGGCGCTCAGCGCAGCGCAGCGCGCGCGCGATCGTAGAAAGATTCCCCTGGATTCGAAGACTCAAGGCCCTCCCACGAGGCCAGCGCCTTAATCCCAGCGACCGCTGAAGACTCTCCCGATCCGAGTATGAGCGGCTGCCGCGCGCGCACACTGCGAGGGACCTCTGGATCAGTCTCAACCCAACCAGCCAGCTCCAGGTCTCTGCCTAAGAAGCGCCTTGAGACGGCTGCGAGGCGCTCATAGGCCTCCTTTGCGACCTCTTCATCCTCAGCTCGATTGATCACCACGCCGACTCTCACGCCCGCGTTGACCGCTTGAGCGCGCTTGAACACGGCATAAGCATCTGAGAGCGCTGTCACTTCAGGATTGGTCACGAGGAGGAATGATTTAGCCGCAGCGAGGTGCGCTATCACCGCATATCCAAGGCCAGCGCCATGATCTACGACGACGAGATCGTGAGTCTCCTCGAGGGCACGTAAGGCTGTAAATAAGCGCCCCAGTTCCCTCCTAGTGGGATTCGCCAATCGGGCTCTCCCCACTCCACCGGAGAGAAGGTGCAATCCATGAGGGCCCTCTATCAGCGCCTCTTCGGCCGTAACCGTCCCGTCCAAGACTGAACCGAGATCATGCTTGGGAGCCAAGCCGAAGAGCAGGTGAGCGTTCGCCAAGCCTGCGTCAAAATCGACGAGACAGACTCGCTCCCCAGCAGCAGCTCGTAAACAGGCAAGGTTTGAGGCTATGAAGCTCTTTCCAACCCCTCCCTTCCCGCTCGCAACGCACACAACGCCGGCTCTCTTAGAGACGGTCTCCTCTCCCTGCGCGAAAGGCCAGCGCGGGCGAGGGGTTTTACGAAGCTTTGTGAAGTCCCACATGAATGAATCCGAGACCATCATCCACGTAGAGCGGAAGGAATCAACGATCACGCATAAAGGGAATAGGGATAATCGCCTCCCCCTTCACTGCGAAATCCTCCTTAGTGCAAACGAACTAGATCTCCAATCCGATGCACCTTGATGACGTTTGTGCTCTTCGCGACTCCAGGCGGGACCCCTGCGACAAACACGATCTGCTCTCCTTCCGTCGCATAGCCTCGCTCGACCATCATTATCGAGGCCTCATGAAGCATCTCCTCGAGGCTCGACCAGCGCGCAAAAGGCACTGGACGAACATGTGAGAGCGCTGTCATCCAACGAGCGCTCTCAATCCTCGGCGTCAGCCCAAAGATCTCCGCATCGGGTCGATATCTAGACAAGAGCCTCACGGTGTTTCCGGTCTCCGTAAAGCAGACGATCTTGTCGACCCCGAGCATTCCAGCGCACTGGACGGCTGCCATCGCGATGGCATCAGCCGTATCAGAGCTATTCGTAATGAATTCGACGGTCGGAAGAGCCCTGTAGCGATCACTACGCTCCACCGCGGTCGCGATCCGCCTCATCGTACTCACCGCCTCAACGGGGTAATCCCCCATAGCGGTCTCCGCGGACAACATCACGCCGTCGGTGCGGTCAAAGATGGCATTTGCGACATCCGTGACCTCAGCGCGCGTGGGCCGCGAGCTCGTGATCATCGACTCGAGCATCTCGGTCGCTGTGATCGTGAAGCACCCGCTGCGCAAGGCTGCTGCGAGCATGTCCTTCTGAAGCATGGGCAGGAGCTCCAGATCCATCTCCACCCCTAGATCTCCGCGCGCGATCATCACTCCATCCGCCTGAGCCAAGATCTCTTCGAGGTTTTCTACAGCCAAACGGCGCTCGATCTTGGCCACTATCAACTGCTCTGGCGCGAGCGCCCTGATCCGTACCAGGTCATCCGATGTGCCTACGAAGCTCACCCCGATGAGGTCTGCACCCAACTCCTTTGCAAACTCGATGCACTCACGATCGCGAGCCGTGGGGAGCTCATAGCTGATCTCCGAGTCGGGCATGTGAATGCCTTTTCGATCCGCAATTTGACCCGCTCGGGTCACCTTCGCATTGAGTCCTCCATCAGCGAGGCCTGTAACGATGAGCTCTGCCGCTCCGTCTGCAAGCAGCACTCGATCCCCGGTGCGCATCGCCCCGACCGCCTCTTTGCAGTCCAAGTAGATCTCACCCTCGACTGCCTCTTCACCGCCTTCGCGGAGGAGGTAGACCTCGTCGACCGATAAATCTAGGACTCCTCCGAGGAAGCGTCCGAGCCGCATCTTCGGACCTGGAAGGTCACACAAGACGGCCACCGCGCTGCGACGAGCCTTTGACTCAGACCTCACCAGGGAGACCAGATGACGTATGTCATCCGGATCACCATGGCTGAGATTGATCCGAGCCACGCTCATCCCTGCTTCGATCAGCTCTCCTACAAGGTCTACACTCGCTGGTCCAAGCGTCGCCACGATCTTCGTGTGCGGTCTACGGACGACTTTAGGGCTTTCGCTCATTCTGAATTCAGCTCCGGTCTCGGGTTCTTTCTCTCTCTCTGTCTCTCTTGCTCTCGTCGTCTGCAATGTGAAGTCCGAATCAGTTGTGTTCTCTTGTTGAATGACGCACTGCGCGTTCAATCAGCTCATTTACGGTAGATGGCCTGGAGGCTTGATGTCCTCAGCCCAAGATCAAATTGGGGATCTCTTGGTAGGCGGGGAAGCGCTTCAGCTCCTTCTTCGAGAAGAGCAGGGCCCCATCAACGCTCACCTCGAACACTCCTCCAGAGCCCTCTAAAAGTTCAGTCTCGACCCCTTCAAAGGCCTTTTCTAGCTCTGCGACCAGACCGACCGCTTGTGGCTGATAACTTCATTGGACGCAGAACTCAATGTGGACCTTCATGGCACTCCCTGGGGTATTGTTTTTTAGGTGCGGAATCGCCCCCATCCAGCGACCAGAGTAAGGCTTCTTGCCCCCCACGACCATGACCCCTAACGCTCTTTATCTACACGCGAAGACCCAAAAAAGTCGCATTTCGTTCATTTTGGAGGACTAAGGGACCTCTTTGCCAACCCATCCCGTCAAGAGAAGATAACTTGGACGTCCGGCACAGCCGGAAGCTCCCCAACGAGAATGAACAAATAGTACAAATACGATGATCCAAACTACCCTCTCCCTGCTGCTGCTCACTTCCGTCGCCTCCCCCCAGACGACGCCTGACCTCCCCTCATTGGAGTCGACTCAAGCCCTCACTGAGTGGCGAACAGATCACGGCGCTCGCTGGAAGACGATGTCTACCCGCGGAACGGGCCATCCCGACTTCCTCTTCGGCGGCCTCGCGCAGCCCTTCAACGCTCCGGTCAGTGATGCTGCCTTCACAGCTGCAGCCTTAGATTTCTTGGCGCGCACAGAAGGCATCCACGGCATGGAGAGTGAGACCCTCTCCTTAGACCGCGCCCTCCTCCTCCCCCTTGGACAGGTCGGCTCCACGGACAAGATGACCGTGCGCTTCCATCAATCCGTGAACGGAGTCCCCGTGAAAGAGGGCGCCGTAAACGTCCTCATGAACCTAGAGGGCCAGCTGCTCTCTGTTCAATCTTCAGGGCTCCCCCTCGTCGCTGACTTTGACACAACGCCCTCGATCTCCGCCGCTGGCGCGATGCGCGTCACAGAGGAGACCTTCAAGCTCGAGTACAGCCTGACCCCGACCTCTCTCTCACGCCCGGAGCTCTCTCTCGTGCAGCTTGAGGTGGGTGAGCTCGTCAAGCCTGCGCTCGCCTACGAGGTGCAAGCCATGTGGCAGAGCCAAGGCTTCGAGCCAGAAGGACAGATCTACTGGGTCGACGCCAAGAGCGGCGCCGTGATCAATCGCATGCCCGCGATTCACAACCTCGACGTGACCGGGACCGTTTACACGATGGCGACCCCCGGGACGACTCCGGACACAGCGAGCAACCCCGAGATCCAAGAGCCGCTCGCATACGCTCAAGTTCAGAGCAGCAGCGGGACAACCTCAACAGACGTGAACGGTAACTTCACGATCTCTGGGACAAACGGCCCCCTCAACGTGACCATCGCTTACGTCGGCACCTTCGCAAACTGCAACAACGACACAGGCAGCGACTACTCCCTCACGACGAGCCTGAGCGGTACTGGAAACAGCGT
>JAPKBY010000043.1 GCA_028823185.1 Planctomycetota bacterium | reverse complement strand
GTAGAGCACTCGATAGCCTTCACGAGCGCTGACTTCAGCGAGTTGAGAGCCGAAAGCCATCAAGCAAGAGACCTGCTCTGAGAGCGTGAGCTCAACGTGGCTGAGCCCTTGAGGAAGGACATCTATGGAGACGTCTGGCATATCACCAAACTTGAGCGCGCCCTCCACGGCAGGCATCAGCTGGACGAAGGCGCAGTCAGCCTCGCCTGTTGGATCTTCGAGTCCGACAGCTAGCGCGCTGGGCGAGAGCTCAATGGGCCCGACACCGGCAGCGAAGAGACGACGAAAGAAGATGCCGAGTGCGCGCGAGAGCCGGGCACGAGAGCGCTCACCTGCCCGCTCTTTCAGCCACTCGTCCATCGGCAGGACGCTCTCGAGCTCACGCGTGACCAAGACTGAGGAGGGTGAGAACAAGGCCGCGCTCACCTCCCCCACGGCTAGCGGCTCCTGAGTCGGGACTCCACGCTCGCGCAGCTGGCAGAGGAGGTTCCACTCCCTCACAGCGAAGGAGCTCGAGCGAGGCTGCTTCAAGCGAGCGCGCATGACATCACTGAGTCCCCCGCCTTCGTAGCGTTTGACTCGGATCCAGCCCGTGCCTGAGCCCTTGGGGGCCTCAGTCACGAGACCCGACTCATCAGGAGTCCCCGGCAAAGGGATCCGCCAGAGCTTCCAGCCCTCCCCCTCAGCGACCAGTTCAGCCCTCGCCGCACCGACCAAGCCCCCTGTCCAGCCCATCAAATCCTCGAAGCAGTCCGCTCCCAAGCTCGCTAAGTCAACGAGGTCAGGGGCGAGGCGGAGGGTGGATGTGTTCATAGCTTCAGACGACCGCGGGATTCTAACGCCCAAGAAGGGTAGCCTCTCAAGAATGCCGCGCGTCTTCCTCCTCGATGGGACAGCCCTCGCTTATCGCTCTCACTTTGCGATGGCCCGCTCGGGCCTCACAAACGCCGAGGGTCGCCCTACGGGCGCGACCTATGGCTTCACCATGACCCTGCGACGGATCCTCGAAAAAGAGGCTCCGGAGCTGATCGCCGTGGCCTTCGACCCCCCCGGGCCGACCTTCCGCCACAAGCAGTACAAGGAGTACAAGGCGACGCGCGAGAAGATGCCCGAAGATCTCGTCGGCCAGCTCGACGACATGCGCGACGTCGTGCGCGCACACGGCATCCCGATCTTTGAGGTCCCCGGCTTTGAGGCTGACGACGTGCTCGGGACCCTGACACGGCAGGCCGAAGCCGCTGGCTGTGAGGTCATGCTCGTCACAGGAGACAAGGACCTCATGCAGCTCGTCGGTCCGACGACCAAGCTCTACAACGTCTTTAAGCCGAAAGTAGACCTCGTCATTCAAGGCCTCGAAGAGGTCAGAGAGAAGTTCGGCACCACCCCTGATCACGTCATCGACGTGCTCGCGATCATGGGAGATTCCTCCGACAACATCCCTGGCGTGAAAGGTATCGGCGAGGTGGGCGCGACCAAACTCATCGCAGACTACGGCTCTGTCGCAGGCGTCCTCGAACACATCGAAGAGGTGAAAGGTAAAGCGCGAGAGAAGCTCGAGAACGACAGAGAGAACCTCCTCCTCTCTCTAGACCTCGTGACCATTCGCACAGACATGCTGCTTGAGCCTGGCTTTGAGATCGTCGGCGCTGCGGAGCCCGATGTTGAGAAGCTCGCAGAGCTCTTCCGCACCCTAGACTTCCAAAGCCTCGCCAAGAAGGTCTTACAAAAGGCAGCTCCGAGCGCGGCAGCTGGCTCAAGTGATGAGGGCGACAGCGCAGCGCCCGCGCGGCCGAGCGATATGTCCCGCGACTATGTACAGATCCGGAACGAGGCAGAGCTAGACGCCATGATCGAGGAGCTGACCAAGGCTGGCAGCTACGCCGTAGACACCGAGACGACGAGCCTCTCCCCCATGCAGGCCGACCTCGTCGGGATCTCCTTCTCAGCCTCTGACGGCCGCGCCTTCTACGTCCCTGCGAACGCGAAGCCTCCGGTCCTAGAGGGTGGAACGAAGGCGCTGCTAGAGAAGCTGACCCCTCTTCTGACTTCACCTGAACTCCAAAGGACGGCACAGAACGCCAAGTACGACTGGCTCGTCTTCGCTCACAACGGGCTGAGGCTGCCGCCCCCGGACTTCGACACCATGGTCGCGAGCTTCTGTGCCGCGGGCTCGAACCGTCGACACAACCTCGATCAACTAGCCCTCACCTTCTTTGACCTCCACAAGATCCCTACCTCGGAGATCATTGGAAAGGGCAAGGCCCAAGTGACCATGGACCAGATCGAGGTCGAGAAGGTCGCTGAGTACGCCTGTGAAGACGCAGACGTCACCTTCAGGTTGCGCGCAGTCTTAGAGAAAGAGCTCGAAGAGGCTGGCACGACGGCGCTCTTCCACGAGCTAGAGATGCCCCTCGTCCCAGTCCTCGCTGCCATGGAGGAGCGCGGCATTCGATTGAACGCAGAGAAGCTCATCGGGCTCTCAGGAGATCTCGGTGAAGAGATCACAAAGCTAGAACACGCCATCCAAGAGCTCGCCGGTGAGAACTTCAAGGTCTCCAGCCCCAAGCAGCTCGGCAGCGTGCTCTTTGAGAAGCTCGCCGTGCACGTCACCGTTGGCGTGAAGCGCCCCAAGCGAACCAAGACGGGCTGGGCGACCGACGCCGCGACCCTCTCTGAAAAGTATGGACACCTCGAGATCGTCAAGAAGGTCTTAGAGTTCCGCGAGCTCACCAAGCTCAAAGGGACCTATGTCGACGCCTTGCCAGAGCACGTCAACCCGGCGACAGGACGCATCCACTGCTCCTTCAGTCAGATCGCGGCCGCCACGGGTCGACTCGCCTCCTCCAACCCCAACCTCCAGAACATCCCCGTGCGCACCGAGCGCGGACGTCAGCTCCGAGAGGCCTTCATCCCGCGCGAGCCTGATGAGCACGGAGAGTGGGTGCTGCTCGCTGCCGACTACAGCCAGGTAGAGCTGCGCATCATGGCCCACTTCGCTGGAGATGAGAAGATGCAAGCCGCCTTCGCTGAGGGTCGCGACATCCACGCCTCGACGGCGTCGATCGTCTTCGGCGTGAAGGAAGAGGACGTCGACAGAGAGATGCGCAGCCGCGCCAAGGCGATCAACTTCGGACTGCTCTATGGGATGGGACCGAACCGCCTCGCGCGCGAGACCGGCTTAGACATCTTCGAAGCCATCGGGTTCATCGAGCGCTACTTCGAGTCCTTTCCCTCGGTGCGAGGGTGGATCGATTCGACCCTCGAGTCTGCGCGGGAGAAGGGCTATGTCGAGACCCTCATGGGCAGGCGCCGCTACATCCCGGACATCACCGCCGAGAACCAGCGCTTCCGCTCTGCCGCCGAGAACGTCGCGGTCAACACGCCCATCCAAGGCTCAGCCGCAGACGTCATCAAGCGCGCCATGATCAACCTCGAGGCCCGCCTCAGCGAGAGCGAGCTCTCTGGACAGCTGCTCCTCCAAGTTCATGACGAACTCGTCCTAGAGGTCCCGCTCAAGGAGCTCGAACAGACCCAAGAGCTGGTGCGCGAGTGCATGGAAGGCGCAGTCGACCTCTCCGTCCCGTTGAATGTCGACTTCGGGCACGGCGCAAACTGGCTCGAAGCTCACTGACTCAAGAGTCAGCGAACCAAGAGGACCTGCGACGCGGTCCGGAAGGTGGTGCCTTGATGCACCACCGTCGCTTGCCCGAGGAAGTACATCCCTTGAGGAAGATTACCCGGGAGGGTGAAGCTATAGTCGCGAACTCCGTTGGCAGAGATCACTCCTGGATTGACGATTCGGATCTCGACGAGCAGGTCCGGCCCGATGCCGCCCGGGAGATAGTTGATCTCTGGAATGCGGCCTAAGAGATAGCGCACATTGCCGCCTGGCGGACCCGTCACTCGCATGGTGAGGGTCGCTCCAGGGACGGGGTCTCCGACGAATTGCATAGTCGGATCCGGGATTGGGACGAGGTAAGCGACTCCACCCGACTCCTCCACGATGGGATTTGACATTGGAGTACCACTGAGATCAACCCCTGAATACCGAACGGTCGAGCCCTCTTGGACCAAGAGCGCTGGGCCCCTAGAGCCGTGGTCGTTCTCCGACAGGCCCCACTCGCCACCGCCAATCTCTTGGAGGCCGCTACCGGTGATCACAAGGTTCGATGCACCTTTGATCTCTACCGCGGGTCCTCCATCCGAGGGGGAGCAAGTGAATCCACATGTGTCGCTCAGATCACTCCCAGTGCCTCCTTTCACCACACTCAAGGAGAGTCGAACATCTGATTGTTCGTCGATGAGCAAGCCCGCTCCCCCATCCACTGGCTGCCTCTGATCGATATAGGCCCACCCGCCCCAGATGCGACAATTCACGAATTCAACCACAGAGGCCTCGACCGTGACCGCGCCCGCCCCAGGCAACACATCTTTCACGAAGACCCAGTCGCTGACGCGCACATCCCAAGATCCCGTGATCTCCAGGCCTCTCGATGCCGAGTGCCACCCATTCCACACGCTCCTGCCAGTGCCCAGAGAGACATGACCTTGGCAGTTCAAGACCTTGAGCGAGTTCGCGTAGACCAAGCTCATCGCGAACTTGCGTCCGCCCATGAGCGAATCGATCTTGACCTCACCGTTGACGTTGACGTCGTCTTCGATCCCCAAGATGCGGACACCTTTCCCTGTCGAGAACCCGGAGTAATATCCGGCCCGAACCAGGATCAGGTCGTTGTGTTGAGCCGCAGCTAGCGCGGGGGGTAGGTCGGTGTAGTCCGCGTCCGGTGCACCAGACTGATCAACGAGGATCACATCCGCAGAGGCGACGGCTGTCAGCAGAGGGAGACAGAGAATGGCGGAGACGCGCATTGATCTCAGGCTGAATGAGACAGCATCAAGCATCACATTGAGAGAGATAGACATCATGGTTTTCTCCTTTCTAGCTAGCGCACCAAGAGCACTTGAGATGGGGTTCGATAGGCCGTGCCTTGATACACGACCTTCGCTTGCCCGAGGAAGTACATCCCTTGAGGCAAATTGCCGGGAAGGGTGAAGTCATAGTCGCGCACACCGCTAGCGGGGATCACGCCTGGATTGACGATTCGGATCTCGAGGAGCAGGTCAGGACCGAAGCCGCCCGGGAGATAGTTGAGCTGTGGGATACGGCCTAAGAGATAGCGGACGTTTCCGCCTGGCGGCCCCGTCACCCGCATGGTCAGAGACTGTCCAGGGATCGCGTCTCCGAGCATCTCCAGCGTCGGGTCAGCTGGGGTCGGCTCTTCGATCACGCTCCCTGCAGTCGCGAGCTGATCCTGTACCCAGGAGGAGGGCCCGAAGCCACCCTGACAGTTGACCCCAGAGACCCTCGCTTGGGATCTCTCCTCTACATATAGACCAGAGGCTCCATAGCCGGGCTCGGAGGCGAACTGACCTCCCCAGCCACAGTGACCACCCTGGAGCACCTGTGTGCCGTCACCTGTGATCGTGACCTCGGAGCCGCCTCGAACATGAACGGCAGGAGCACCATCACCGACATCGACGTACCACTCGGTCCAGACATCAGCCCCGCTGCCACCCTCGATGTCACACAGAGAGATCCGCGCGCGAGAGTCGTCATCGATGAGGACTCCGATCGTCCCGTAGGCCCCCGCGTCATCCCAATCGTCAAAACCTGTCCAGCCCTCGATGTCGCATCGAACGAACTCGACCTCCGAGGCCACGACGTCTACTGCCGCGGCGTAGCTCTCGCCCCCTTCGATGCGTACACCGCTCACCCTCACGTCCACAGAGTTGCTGATCTTCATGTGCCTCAGCCAAGGCCAGCCATTGATCTTGTTGAGCGAGACGTGCCCTCCACAGTCTCGGACCTCGACCTCATTCAGCTCGAGTCCATAGAGCACAAACTTCCTCGCAGAGTGGAGGGATTGAATCACGCACCGGCCCGAGACCTCGACGTTGACCTCCAAAGCGAGGATCCGCACCCCCTTGCTGGTCGTGAACGGGGAGTAGTCACCAGCCCTGACCAGGATCAAGTCGTTCTGACTCGCTGCCTGCAAGGCCTGGGGGAGATCCGTGTAGTCCGTCCCAGGACCGTTCGAAGCGTCTACCAGAATCGTGTCTGCCAGACAGACCGAAGTGAGGAACGCGAACGAGGTCAGCTGAACAGCCTTCCTCAGGTGGAAAGAGAGCGAAGATCCTATTTTGAATACCTCATGTGTGAATCTGTGCCTGCGGATTGCTGGGATTGAATTTGAAGGCTCTCCCCTTACTGCACCAAGAGCACCTGTGACGCAGTTCGATAGGCGGTGCCTTGGTATACGACCGAGGCCTGTCCGAGGAAGTACATGCCCTGCGGGATGTTCGGAGGAATGACGAAGGTGTAGTCGCGCACGCCGCTCGCGGGGATGACGCCGGGGTTGACGACCCGGATCTCGACCAAGAGGTCGGGGCCGACGCTCCCGCCGATGTAATTGATCTCAGGGATGCGGCCGAGGAGATAACGCACGTTCCCACCCTGAGGGCCTGTGACTCTCATCGTGAGCGGCTGACCAGGGATCGGGTCTCCCACGAACCCCATGGTCGGGTCGGCTAGGGTCGGCTCTTCGATCGCGCTACCTCGTTCGACGTGGAGATCCGACGCGTCATGGTGTGATCCCCAGC
The DNA here is from genome assembly GCA_028823185.1 of Planctomycetota bacterium. Taxonomy (GTDB): domain Bacteria; phylum Planctomycetota; class UBA1135; order UBA1135; genus JAKVCE01. Next base: position 2,244 of record JAPKBY010000043.1, on the reverse strand, counting down.
CACCTTCGAGAGTGACACCAGAGACCCTCACCTGGGAACTCTCTTCCACGAGGAGAGCATAGCCTCCTTCGCTAGAGCCATTTCCAGGAGAGTGCCCCGCCCAACCACCCTCGATCACCTGCGTGCCGTCACCCGTTATCGTCAACTCTGACCCACCTCGAACATGAACGGCCGGAGCACCATCTCCCCCATCGGTGCCCCAAAAATCGCCTTCAGATCCCGATCCCCCCTCGATGTTCGTGAGGGAGATGCGTACTCGTGATTCGTCATCAATGAGGACCGCTGTTCTCCCATCGGCTCCAACGGTAAATCCCCCAAACTCGCCCATGATTCTTTCGCATCCGACGAGCTCTACTTCAGAGGCGATAATGCTTACCGTCGCGGGGAACGGTGAACTATCACCCCACGTGTTGATCCCACTCACCCTCACGTCCACAGAGTCGCTCACCTCCAAGCCTCTCAAGTTTCTAGATTGGTCGCCTGGCAGCTGGATCGCGACGTGCCCATCACAGCCCCGGACCTCGACCTCGTTCAGCTCGAGGCGATAGAGCACGAACTTCCTAACGGAGTGGAGGGACTGAATCACGCACCGTCCAGAGACCACCACATTGTCCTCGAGTCCGAGGATTCGCACCCCCTTGCTCGTAGTGAAGGGCGAGTAGTCTCCAGCCCTGACCAGGATCAAGTCGTTCTGACCCGCTGCCTGCAAGGCCTGGGGGAGATCCGTGTAGTCCGTCCCAGGACCATTCGAGGCGTCGACGAGGAAGGTCTCCGCGTGAGCGCTCAAACCGAGCACAGCGAGCACGAAGGCCCTTCGAGCGAAGCTGGCCATCACCAATAATGAGTTAGATTTGGACACGGGTCCTCCGAAGAGGCGTTTTGATCTAATTGAGAGAGTCTGGGACATGAGTTCCTCCATCATTTGGGGGATATGGAGCCCTACGGCTTGTCCTCAGTAAAAGATGGGCCACAATAGAGAGGACTGCCAGAGGGAATCTCATGTTTTACCCGGGAGGTCAGCTTGGACGGGCATGAGAGCCTTGCAGGCGACATCCCGGTCGATATCCTCCCTGTCAGACTTAGCGACAAGATTCAGACTATGACCGACTCAGCTATTCAAGAGACCATCCAGCAGGCGACCGAATTCTCGGTGGACCCGCACCTCTGCATCGCCTGCGATGCGTGCTGCCAGGACTTCCCGGAGATCTTCTACATGGGAGACGATCTGAAGGCCCACACGCTGGATGATCAGAAAGCTGACCTCTACAACGCTCGCGTAGTCGTCGAAGTCTGCCCCACCGACGCCATCCTGTTCTCAGGAGAGCTCCCCCCCGCCGAAGACCTCGGCGCCCTCGAAGAGGTCAAAGGTTGGGAGGCCGAGTGGTCGCTCTGGCGCGGCGTCGAAGAAGATCAACTCGAACGAGATCGCCGCTACGGGCGCGACTACTCCGTCGAGGAAGAGAGCGATCACATCCTCGTGAAGTTCAACCTCCCCACCCGCGTCCCCGCAGTGCGAGATCGATTCCGCTATGGGATGCCCGAGGAGATGCCGGAGTATGGATCACACGTCTACAAGCAAGCTGACTCGCTGATGATCACAGCTTGGGTGAAGGATCCGAAGATCCGTGCGCTGACACACACCTCCAGCTCTTTCCCCGGACAGTTCACGACCACGCTCGACTTCAGCCGTGACCTAGTCGGCTTTGACTCTCGGCATGACTCACACGGTCTCATCGAGATCGTGCTCTTCAAGACCGCCGCTGCTCAAGAGGCCTGGCAGTGGAAGGCCCACTTCATCACGACCGACTGCACGTCCTGCTCCATCTGCGAGCGCGTCTGCCCGACCAACGCGATCACGAGCGGCGAAGAGCGCTACTTCATCGACCCCGAGCTCTGCATCAACTGCTCAGTCTGCGGCGTCTACTGCCCCTTCGACGCGATCAACGACAACCAACAAGTGGTCGTTCAAAAGATCAAGCCCAAGCAAGTCCCCAAGGCCGAGGTTCATGAGGAGCTCTGCACGGGATGTGAGTTCTGCGTCGACGTCTGCCCCTTCGAGGCGCTCGAGATGCAAGGCCTCGTGGACGGCGGCGGCTATGGTCTCCCCCAGACCAGTCAGATCGCGGTGGTGATCGACAAGAACTGTGTCTCCTGCAAGCTCTGTGAACAGGTCTGCATCAAAGACGCGATCATCGTCCCGCGCCCGCACCAGTTCGAGAACATCGGCATGTCCTTCATGAGCTA
>JAPKBY010000551.1 GCA_028823185.1 Planctomycetota bacterium | reverse complement strand
GGGACTTTAAGTTGTAGGGAGCGGCTGCTGCGGTTCAGCGAAGGCTTGAACCGCTAATTTGAGCCGGTTTCGCGGCTATATAAATGGGGTAGACGAGGGTTCTACTTGTGAGAGCTTCATCTCGTATCCTATTGGGAGATGACCCGAGATGATGACAGCCAAGCGCAGGGTGGAGAGCGGGGACCGCTCGATGACGTCCTGAAGAAGCTCGAGGATCACCTCGTTGGAGGTGGGTTCTTTCGGAGCGGCACGGGGAGTACGGGGAGTGAGAGGGACGGCGACTGGGATGGAGAGCTGCCGGTAGGGACTGTGATCGGCGACTTCAAGCTGATCCAGCCGCTCGGGCGCGGAGGCATGGGGCAGGTGTGGGAGGCAGAGGAGATGTCCATCCAACGGCGGGTGGCGCTCAAGCTCATGCACGCGCACCTCGAGCTCTCGGAGAAGAACCTCGAGCGCTTCGAGCGCGAAGCCCAGGCGGGCGGCCGGCTCTCACACCCAGGCATCGTCCAGGTCTTGTCGGTCGGGTCTGCCGATGGACGTCACTACATGGCGCAGGAGCTGGTCGAGGGGAGCTTCACCCTGGCCGACGCCCTGAACGACTTCCGACAATCGGACGAGGTGCTGGAGGGCTACTACCGGCAGACGGCGGCGCTCTTCGTGCAGATCGGGAAGGCGCTCGCCCACGCCCACGAGCAAGGGGTCATCCACCGCGACATCAAGCCCTCGAACCTCCTGATCGGACCGGACGATAACCCGAAGGTCGCGGACTTTGGACTCGCCATGGTGGAGGACCAGCTCTCGCTCTCGCGGACAGGCGAGTTCATGGGGACGCCCTTCTACATGAGCCCCGAGCAGGCGGCGACGAGGAGGATGGGGATCGATCACCGCACGGACATCTTCTCCCTGGGCGCGACGCTCTACGAGGCGCTGACGCTCACGCGGCCCTTCAACGGCGACACGAGCCAGCAGGTGTTCCAGCAGATCCTCCTGATCGATCCGCCGGATCCGAAGCAGCTTCGCTCGCGTGTGCCACAGGATCTGGCCGTGATCTGCCTCAAGGCTCTAGAGAAGGTCCCCGACCAGCGCTACGCGACGATGGCAGCCTTCGTCGAGGATCTAGAGCGATATCTCACGGATCAGCCGATCTTGGCGAAGCCGCCGACGGCGATGCAGAGGGGCGCAAAATGGGTGCGAAGGAATCCGACGAAGAGTGTGGCGGCTGGAGTGGCTACCGTCGGCTTAGTCGCGCTTTCAGGTCTGTACGTCCAACTCCGGGAGGAGCAAAGGGCGACAACACAGGCACTGGAGACCGCCAAGACAGAGCGCGATCGCGCAATAGACGCAGAAGCGGACGTAAGAAAGACTAAGGACCTCTTTGCAGGTGTGCGCGACTGGCATGCGCTCGAATGGCAAGGTGTTACAGGTGTGCTCGATGGCAAGGTGGCAAAGCGCGACGTGATTCGCGCGCTCAGGTTGAAGTTGGCAGAGGTCTACGAAAAGGCGCACTCCCGGAGGGAAACTCTCCCGCTCCTGGACCAGGCCCTGAGAGAGAGTCCGCATCCCATGGATCCACTTGGTGCTGAAGCGTTGGGTCGACTCTGGATCGCGTATAAGAGCTTGGGCTACAAGGGTGAGATGGAGTCACTCCAAGAAAGGTATGGTGACATCGATGTTCTATTGACTGAGGTTATCGATGGGATCGGACCGGAGCATTATCGGGAGAGCTTGCGCCTGCAGTTGCTCGCGTTGAGAGTGACCCGTCGGGAGGTCTCTCCAGAGGAGGTTGGAGAGGTCGAGCGCGAGATCGTG
>JAPKBY010000550.1 GCA_028823185.1 Planctomycetota bacterium | reverse complement strand
TCTCCGGGCTCAAAAAACTCGAGACTGTCTATCTATGGCAGTCCAAGGTCAGCCCTGCTGGAGCGCAACAGCTCCGCGACCGACGCCCAGATCTCCGCGTCGTCTATGAGGCCATCTTGCCGCCGCCCGAGAGGTAATCACCCAATGACGAGGGCGATGGCTCCCGTCGACGTCGGCGCTGAGCCGTCATCTTCGCTGCTGTCGCAGAGGCATTCGCAGCGACAGCGCCCTGCCACCCTAGAGACCGATTGCCTACGCAGGGCAGGTGTTCTGCAACCGAGGGGAGACCGGACTACATACACTCTGAGTCTGATCTCCAAAGATTCACAGGTCCCCCTCATGAAACAATTCCTGCTCACGCTCACCCTCCTCGCCGTCGCCCTGTCTCCATCCGCGGTCTCGCAGGATGCAGATGCACCTGCACCTCTGCCGTCATTCGAGGGCCTGTGGGAGACATCTTATGGGAGGATGCGTCTCGCCCAGACGGAGACGAAGGTGAGCGGTGAATACTCCTACTCGGCGCTCTCCACCATCGATGGAGAGGTCGAAGGGAGCCGACTAAGCTTCAAGTACAGCGAGGGGGAGACTGGAGGCGAAGGCTGGTATGAGCTCGCTGAAGACGGCGAGACCTTCGAGGGAAAATGGAGAGAGGACGGCGCAGAGCGCTGGAGCCGATGGAAGGGAACCAGAGTGCGACCGGAGAAAGGCATCGTCTGGCTCGTCATCCTCGAGGCTCACTGGGAGACGAGCCTCGCTGAAGAAGAGTACGCCTTTGGGGACATGCTACGCAGCTACTTCACCATGGGGAGCGCGCGCCACGTCCGGATCCGTTATCGCACCTTCCATGATGAGCGCGACCTTCGGCGATGGTCGCGTGAGGTCAAGTTTCTCGCGGAGCCTGTCGCCTTGTTGATCTCCTCACATGGGACTCCAAAAGGTGTCTCGGTGGGACAAGATGTGATCAACGCTGAAGCCTTGGCCGACTGCGTGCGCGGAAGCCACAACCTCGAGGTGCTCCACCTCTCCGGCTGCAGCATGATGAAGAGCGACGTCCCAGCCACGATCCAGCGCTTGCTCGGGCCCGACCAAGAGCTCCCGATCACGGGTTACACGACCGCTGTAGCCTGGGACGCGAGCGCTCTCGCGGACTTCGTCTACCTGTCAATGCTCCTGATTCATCGAATGTCCCCTGTTGATGCGGTCGCGCAGACCCACATCCTCGCTCCCTTCACCCGCGAGGACCGCCTACCAGGCGCGCGCTTCCAGGCCTTGGGCCTGCGCTCGCTGAGTGGCGACGGAAAGTCGAGCGTGATGGAATCTATAGAGGAAACGAGAGTCGGCAGGAGGCAGCGCTCAAGGGACGGGCGCGGCTCCAGCGACCGCGACTCCTAAAGATCCCGTATCCTCTCCAGCATGAACACCATCTCCCGCGAAGAGGCTTGGGAACAACTCTCCGCATGGACTGAGACAGATAGCTTGCTGCGACATGCGCGGGCGGTTGAGGTCACGATGCGCGCTGCAGCCTTCGCCTACGGTCCAGGTGAAGAGGCTGTCGAACTCTGGGGGCTCGCTGGCATGCTCCACGATGCGGACTATGAGAAGTGGCCGGAAGAGCACCCGAACAAGATCGTCTCTTGGCTCCGAGAGCGAGATCAGCCTGAGCTCGCTCACGCCATCTCTGCTCACTACACCCAGTGGGGCGTCACCTACGAGACAAGCATGGACCGGGCGCTGGTCGCATGTGACGAGCTCACTGGCTTCATCATGGCCTGCTGCTATTTGCGACCTGACGGGATCACGTCGCTTAAGC
>JAPKBY010000549.1 GCA_028823185.1 Planctomycetota bacterium | reverse complement strand
CGGGTCACAACGAGAGAGAGGTCGTGACGACTTTCTGCTACAGCCTTTAACACGGGGGCACCAAAGGGCGGGGAGCCAAGAAAGACGACGCGGAGCGAAGCGGTCACGTCATCACCAGAGAGACAGGGACTAGAGAGCCCCGACGACCTCTGCTTTGAAGGCGTCGTAAGGCTTAGCGCCCATCATGGTGTGTACCACCTCGCCGTTCTTGATCAGCAAGAAGGTCGGGATGGACATCACTCCATACTTTGCAGCGGTGTCGCTGTTGCTTTCCGTGTCGAGCTTTACGACGCGCAGCTCGGCGCCGAGCTCTTCAGCGAGCTTGTCGACAGCGGGACCCATCGCCTTGCAGGGACCGCACCACTCCGCCCAAAAATCTACGAGGACGGGGATGTCGCTCTTGATGACGGTCTCGTCCCAGGTGGTGTCGGTGACGTCGAGGGCTTGGCTCATGGCGGGAGATCTTCCAGTACTTGGTTGCAGCTGCGGGGGGGTGGCGAAAATCGCCTCACAGGATGATGAGCCTCTCGCGGGTGAAGGTCCACCAGCCACAGCTAGAAATCACGCCTCTTCGCCAGTCTCTTCTGTGGGCTCTGCTTGTGCCTCTTCCAAGGCTGGGTCATCCACGCCTTCGGGGGCGATCTCGTCGTCGAAGCGGACCGCATCCAAGAGCCGGGAAACATCGCTCGAAGCTCCCGGGCAGAGGGCGATGACGGGGTCGTCAATGTCACCCATGGGGCCGGGCTCAACGGACGCCACCCCGAGATTGATGAGCTCCAGGAGAGCGCAGAATGAGCCGACCATCGACTCCTTGCTCGGCTCTCCATCGTAGAAGGCCACCATGCACTCAGAGAGCGGCGCGCGCCCTGCTGCGCCCAGCCAAGCGGCGAGCTCTTTGACGAACCAGCGCATGGGGCGGGGGTCAGTGCGGATCTCATGCGGCCTGTCGGCGAGGGTCTCTCGAAGGAGGCGGCTGAAGGTCGCCAGGAGGTCCCAGGGGGTTAATTCGCCGAGGTCGAGCGTGACCTCGACCTCACCGCTGAGCTTGCCGACCTCATCGAAAGAGCCTCGGGCGTGTGCTTTCGCGCGCTGCTGTCGGGCAGCGTCAAGGTTGTCAGAGGCCTCTTTAAAGTGTCGATACTCAATCAGGCGCTGGATGAGCTCATCTCGGGGGTCGAGCTCGTCCGCGAGGTCGACCTCCTCCCTAGGAAGCAGAGAGCGGGATTTGATCGAGAGCAGGGTCGCCGCCATCACCAAGAAGTCGCCAGCGACCTCAATGTCGAGATCTTTGAGGTGTCCGAGGTACTCCATATAGCCCTCGATAATAGATGAGATCTCAACCTCTTGGATCTCAACCTCTTGCTCGCGCACGAGGTGCAACAAGAGGTCCATGGGACCATGGAAGACGCGCTCGAGGCGAACGGTGAAGCGCTTAGAGCTCATAGCCAGACTCCGCCTGTGAGGAAGTGGAGACCTTCAAGTGCGCTGATGATCCCGGACCAAAGAGGCCGGCTTAACACCCCAGAGATGAGGAGGCCAAAGATGAGCAACATCGAGAAGCGGTCTAGCGCTTGGAAGGAGGCGCGTAGAGAGGTTGGCAAGAGATAGGCCACCACGCGAGAGCCGTCGAGGGGAGGGATGGGGATCATGTTAAAGACCGCGAGCAAGACGTTGTAGAGCACCGACTGCGACAAGACTTGCGTGAGGATGGTGGCCGTTCCCGGCTTTACGGAGAGCAAGATCCGGACAGGATCATTCGCTTCCATCGACATTCCCTGTGTGTAGACCACGACCTTGAGGACCATGAGCA
>JAPKBY010000548.1 GCA_028823185.1 Planctomycetota bacterium | reverse complement strand
TGGAAGAGGCGCTCCGCGATGCGGGCTTCAGCACCTTCTACGATGAGAAGGGCGCGATCGGACGACGCTACCGCCGCCAAGACGAGATCGGGACGCCCTTCTGTGTCACTGTCGACGGCGACACGCTCGAAGAGGGCGTCGTGACGGTGCGAGACCGCGACTCAATGGAGCAGGTGAAGCTCAAGGTCGATGAGGTCGCTGGCCACCTGCACGCCTCTATCGCTGCTTGGGAGCGTCCCACTCCGTAGCACGCGTTAGAAAGCCGAGAATCGCTCACTCTCCCGGGGATTGCGCGTAGTGTGGGATGCCGACTGGCGCTCTTACTTTTGAGACCACGACGACTGTCCACCGACGCCGCGGACAAAACCCCGAGACACAATGCTGATCACCCTCGCTTTAGCTCTGCTTATGACTCCGACGCTTGAGGCTCCGGCGCCCGTGTCGATCCCCGCTTGTTCAGGGGAGGACCTCGCTTCTGAGGACCTTAATTCTGAGGACCTTGCTTATGAGGCGCTCTTCAGTCAATACGAGGTGGCATACGATGCCTGGCGCGAGCAGGTTCGAACATCATCGGGACTCAAGGAGCGCCGCGAGCTTCGGAAGCTTGATCCTGCGGTCCTCTTCGGCCCGCGCTTCAAGGCCCTCGCCGACTCTGGTAGCGGGAGGTCGCTGCTTTGGCTCCTGGACAACGCGCGCAAGGTCGCCGAGCGGAAGGAGCTCCCTGATCGAAAGCTCGAGTGGTACGGGCGCCTCTTCAGCTCGCACCTAGACGCCGACTGGTTCGGTGAGGTGATCACTAAGTTCACGAAGGAGCGTCGCGATGTGAGCGCCGAGCAGATCGAGGCCATCCTCGCTGACGCGCTCGAGCGCGCCGAGGGTGACGCTCACGCGCGCGTGCTCCTCGGGCTCGCGCGCTATCGCTTGGCGGGGAAGTGCAACTCCGGCCTGGCCTTCTATGAGCGCATCTTCGCCGAACACCCAGACTCGTCTATCGCCGAGGCAGCGCAGTCTGAGTATGACCGCTTGACGAAGTTTGGGATGGGCGCGAGCCCGCCGGACTTTGCGGGTGAGACGATCGATGGTGAGGCGATCTCTCTCTACGCCAACCGCGGAAAGGTCACGGTCGTCGACTTCTGGGGCTATTGGTGACCCCCCTGCCGTGGTGAGATCCCTCACCTGAACGCGCTCGTGAAGCGCCATAAGAATGACTCCTTCGCCCTCGTCGCCGTGAATTGTCACGACGAGGAGGAAGACTTTAGGAAGGGGCTAGATGAGATCGAGCTGGGCTATGCGAGCATCTTCGGAGGCGCTCCGATCGCAGAGGCTTGGGGAGTGAACGGCTTCCCTACGATGTTCGTCCTCGATGAGACCGGCAAGATCCGCTTCAAGGATGTGCGCGGAGAAGCGCTCGATGATGCCGTCAAGCAGCTGCTCGACGAGCTCAAAGAGAAGACGAACGAACAGCCCGTGCGCTAGAAGCGCTCGTTGAGGTGGATGGCCACTGGATCTGCGCCCGTCATGGTCTCAGAGAGCTTCGTGAGCGTTCCATCGCTCGCGTTGATCTGCCAGACAGAGATGAGCTCGGTGCTCTTGTTGAGCACGTAGAGGAAGCGCTCGTTTGAATCGCTCGTGATCTCGACAGGATCGGAGACGTCAGTGTAGGTGGCGCGGGGTGTGAAATCTCCAGCAGACGCGTTCACGAGGCTGCCATCCTGCGCGACATCATAGAGCCGTAGCTCTCCACCGCTCTGACCATCTGAGGTGCTCACCCATGCGAAGCGTCCTGAGCTCCCGATCTCGATCGCGGTCGG
>JAPKBY010000547.1 GCA_028823185.1 Planctomycetota bacterium | reverse complement strand
GTCGCTGAGGTGTCCATTGAGGAAGACTCTGACGATGAGGAGCTCTTCCTTGAAGAGGAGATCGATCTCGGAGATCTCACGGCTGAGGTGCCCGCGCCTGTTGCCCCTAGCGCTCCGAAGCTGACGCTCAGTGTCGGTGGAGCCGCTTCGAGTGCGGCGAAGAGATCGGTGAAGAAAGAGGTGAAGAAAGCGGAGCAGGCGGAGCCGCTGAAGCGCGCTCCGGAAGGTGCGGCTCGCCGTCGCGCCGCAGAGGTGAGCGATCGGCGTGAGCGCGAGGTCTTGCAGTTCTCACACCACCGCTCAGACTCGACAGCGCTGACCAGCGATCTCTCGCAGCAGCCGATCTGGGTGCGTGCGCTGGCCGTCTTGCTGGCGCTTGGCGTTTCAGCCGCAGTCTTTTGGTTCGCCTTCCGCGGAGCCGCTTCGCTGAGCGGCGAGCCTACATTCGAGCTCGAGGACGAGCGCTAGCGGCGCGGTCGGACCGTTCTTCTCAGCAGCTACTCTTCCTCGGAAGCCGAGGAGGGAGGGATCGCTTCTTTGGCCTTCGCCATCTTGTTCAGAGTGTAAACGCCGAGGAATATACAGTTCGCGCCAACCACCATTTGCGGTACGCGCTCGTACCGATTGAGGCCGAGTATGATCGCGCCGAGAACGCAGAAGAACAGCGCGTACTTTCTGGAGATAATCATGGTTCAGTCATCATAATGACGCCTCCTCTACGGAGGTACGCCAAACTTTGAGAAGTCGTTCAGCGCTCTGGTCCCAAGAGAACGCTCTTGAACGTTCACGCGCAGCCTCTAGGGCGCTCGCCTCCATGGTGACAGCGCTGTGCACGGCACGAACGCAGTCGATGGGATCCTCTGCGTCGAACTCTACGCAGCAGCCCGCTGCGACCTCGTCCATGGCTGTGCCTCGCGCGATGGCGACCGGTGCGCCTGCGCGCATCGCCTCAGCGACTCCGATTCCGAAGCCCTCAAGCTTCGATGGGAAGACACAGGCTGAGCACTGTGCATAGAGTTCTGCGAGCTCATCGTCTCCCACGACACCTGCGAAGCGCACGCGCTCGCTGACGCCGCGCTCCTTGGCCAAGGCTTGCAAGAGAGCTTGCTCGCTGCCCTTGGGTGCGCCGACGAGGACGAGCTCGCCGAGCGCCTCGTCGAGGGAGAGCGCCTCGATGAGGAGCTGAACGTTCTTCCTGGGCTCCAAGTGGCCGACGCTGAGGAGCGGCCCGCCCTCTTTGTTCTCACGCTCTAGGACGGGCAAGTGGTCGCAACCATTCGGGACGACGCAGACCTGCTCCTCTTTCGCGTCGAACTGAGCGACGAGCTCTCGCTTCACGAGCTCGCTGACTGTGATGAGCTTGGTCGCTCCATTGACGGCTGCGCCGATGACATGGCGCGAGACCAGGCGTCGGGACATCGGCGTGTGCTCACCAGTCAGCATGCGCAGGTCGTGGATGGTGTGCGTGTGGGGGACGGGGAGCGAGCGCGGCGCAGGCATGTGACCGAGGTGGACGAGGTCGATGGGTCGTCCAGCCGCAGCCTCTCCTTGGAGAGCGCTCCTGAGCGCGCGTCCCTCGAAGCTGGCGCGGACCGGAGCGGGGCTAGAGGGGACATCACTCTTTAGGACTCGGATGTCAGCGGGGAGCTCGAAGGCGACGGGCTCCCGGCCCTCCATAAGGACGAGCTCGCCGCCCGCGTCAGCAAGCAAGCTCGCGACTCGCGGCAGCAGCTCGGCGTTATGGCGTCTCACGCCTCCCATGGGTTGGCTGAGGACGACGCCAGAGACGAGCACGCGCGGAGCCTCAGCGC
>JAPKBY010000546.1 GCA_028823185.1 Planctomycetota bacterium | reverse complement strand
CCGGCGGTCGCCAGCTCTAGCGCGCTCTCCTTGTCGACGCAGCCCACGCGGATGAGGCGGCGAGTGACGATCGAGGAGAGCACGCGCGTCATGAATGAGGCGAGGCGCGGAGTCTTTAAGAACAAGAGGTGCGCAGGTGCGGGTCTGCCTGCATAGCCCGAGAGCGAGAGCACCTCTTCTAGGGTCGGGATAGGTTCGCCTGCAAAACGCTTCGAGACCCAAGCACCAGCGTCCAGATCAAAGAGCTCTCTTAAGCCCCGAGCGGCGACGGGGCCCGCCCCATCGGTGGTGCGGTCGAGGTCCTCATCCGCCATGAGGATGAGCTCACCGTCTTCGGTGGCGCGGATGTCAGAGCTGACGCCCTCGGCGCCAGCCTCTAGCGCGCGCCGTAGCCCAGAGAGCGTGTTCTCAGGTGCCTCTAGAGGCGCGCCGCGCTCCCCGAGGATGTAAGGGGGAGGCTCGGAGGTGGGCTCCGCGAGCTCAGCCGAATCTTCCAAACTCATCGCTTCCTAGATGAAGTGGACGTCGCAGCCAGCGGCCTCGACGACACAGCCGATGCGAGCGGCGAGCACGCCGCGATCTGCGAGGGCGGCCTCGAGGTCTGCCGCGTTCTCTTCGGTGACAGAGATGAGGAGTCCGCCGGAGGTCTCGGCGTCATAGGCGAGGGAGACGAGCGCCTCATCGAGGCCATCAGAGACCTTGACCTGGTCTCCGAGCGCTTCGCGTCCGCGCGTCGCGCCGCCAGAGCAGAAGCCTCGGGCTGCGAGGTCGCGCACGCCCTCAAAGAGCGGCACGCTGGCGAGATCGATCTGCATCGTGACCTCACTCGCTGCGCCGATGTTGCGTGCGTGACCTGCGAGGCCGAAGCCGGTGACGTCGGTGCAGGCGTTGGCGCCGACGGAGGTCATGCCTTCGGCGGCGATGCGGTTGAGCGTCGCCATCTGTTCGATCGCGGGCTGCATGCGCGCTGCGTCGATCTCGCGGCGCTTAGCAGCGGTGGTCATGGTGCCCATGCCGATGGACTTCGTGAGATAGAGCAGGTCGCCGAGCTTGGCGCCTGCGTTCGTCACGAGCTGATGTCGCTCGATCATGCCTGTGACGGCGAAGCCGAAGAGCGCCTCTTCGGCTTGGATGGTGTGTCCGCCTGCGACGACGCAGCCGGCCTCCTTCATGGCGTCGAAACCCCCGGCCAGGATCTCGCCGATCCATTCATCCGAGAAGTCGCGCGGGAAGCCCGCGAGGTTGAGGGAGCTGTAGGCGCGACCTCCCATGGCGTAGACATCCGAGAGCGCGTTCGCGGCTGCGATGCGTCCATAGGCGCGCGGGTCGTCGACGACCGGCGGGAAGTAGTCGACGGTCTGAACCATCAGAGTGTCTGTGGGCGCACCGGTATTCCCCTCCAGCTCGACCACGCCGGCGTCATCGACGCTCTGGGGTCCGACAAGGAGTCTCTCATCACCTTCTCCGATCACACCGCGCAAGACTTGCGCGAGCCGCCCTTGGGGCAGCTTGGCAGCTCAGCCAGCGCAGTCGGCGTAATCGGTGAGTCGCTTCTTCTCTTCTTGAGTCATATCGCTGGAGAGCATACCGAACCGGAGGCGCTCCTTGTCAGCCCCAACTCCTCTGCGACCCAACGAAGCTGTCGCGGTCTCTCAGCTGCCACCCTGAAACGTCCCATCCAAGAAGAGGAGCCTCCATGACCCCTGCTAAGAACGTCCGAAAGCCGCGCCGCCTGCGCTCGCTGCTCCCCGCCCTCGCCATAGCCGCCGCGCTCGGCCTCTGCATCGAGGCCACAAGCCCCGTAGAGGCGA
>JAPKBY010000545.1 GCA_028823185.1 Planctomycetota bacterium | reverse complement strand
GCGGCGAGCGCAGCCAAGAGGCTGGCCCAGGTGAGGTGATTGGGTTGGAGCCACCCGAGGAGATTGAGGAGCGGGGCTGTGCATCGCTCCCAGGGTCCCCTTAGGCGCTCAAAGGCCACTCAGCTCTCCGGACCCCAAGGGTCTTTGGCGGGGAGGAACTCTTCTTTCAAGAAGAGATAGTAGAGCTGACCTTCTGCGATCGTGTCTCCAGCGAGCGCCTCAGCATCATCTCCAACGCCGAGGTAGATGTCAGCGCGACCAGCTGTGCGAATGCCGCCACCAGTGTCTTGGTCGAGCATCGTGTGATGGACCTTAACTCCAGAAGAGAGCTCCGCCCATTCAGCGGGAGTGTCAACGAAGCAGAGGCCACCTCGGGGGAAAATAGACTTGTCTGTTGCGAGGCTTCGGTAGGGCTCAACCTCAAAACCAAGGGAACCGCTAGGGTTCCCATCTATCTCGCTGAAGAAGACATAGCGATCATTCAGATGGAGAAAGGCGGCGACATCCTCGGGGTTATTAAGCGCCCACTTTCTGATGGCGGGGAGGCTGATCCGATCCTCTTCGAGCTCTCCTGCGGAGACCAACTCTCTACCCAGAGAGGTGTATTGATGGCCATTGTTGGCGCCGTAACCGAAGCGTGCCATCGAGCCATCTTGAAGCCGCACAAAGGCGGAGCCATTTACGTGCGCGATGAATGCGTCCATTGGAGAGGTGAGCCAAACCAGCTCAAGCCCGCGGCCCTCGAGGAGAGCGCTAGCTTCGATTGCCTGACGGGTCGGGTAAGGCTCGGTGAGCCCGGCCTCTGTCGTGCGACCTAAGATGGCTCCCGCTTCGCCTTTGACGAGGTCATCGGGGGTCGCATAGAGAGGAAAGTTAAAATCACCTGTTTGGGTCATGCTCCCGGCAAAAACCGGAGTGCAGTAGGCCGTGAACAATACGCCCCCGCCTTTGCCGTCCCAACCGGCGCTTTTCATCAATTGAAATTCGTTCTCAACGCTCCAGCGAAAGCTGTATGCGGTGAGGCTTCCAACGAGCAGCTCGCGGTAGCGGGTGAGGCCCGCGTACGCGCGCTCGTGGCTGACTCCTTCCATGGGGAAGAAGGAGGCAGAGCTCTCTGTTGCAAACCAAGCGATAGAGCGGTCGAGCGCAGGCAAGAGCTCTTCGCGGTGACGCCAATCTTTGGTGAGGTTGGGCCACTCTGTGGCATCCGTGACCTCAAGCAGCGCGGGCCAACCGGGAGGCAGCGGGCGACCGTAGTCCCGTTCTGGTGTTTGGCAGGCGGAAAAGAGCAGAGAGGTCCCCAGGAACAACGCGAGGTGTTGGTGCATGCATGAAGCATGGCCGGACCCAGCGGGCCGTTCAAGGAAAGCCCACTTTGAGGTTATTCAGACCTCAGTCGACGTGCCCCATGAGGCGAAGACGCTTCTCTCTGTCGGCGCAGAAGAGCTTGATCCCTTCTGCGAGGCTCGCCGGGTCGAGGTGGGCTTCGGCGATGATTTCATCGACGCTGCCTCCAGTTCTCCAGCGATCATCCCAGTCGGAGCTCATCGCGTAGTGTTCAGCGACCTTATGAGGGAGCCATTGCTGCATGAGCTTCCGGGCGCCATTCGTTATGACCGTGGAGTCTAGCCAGTCAGGTCGAGGCAGGACGCGGTCTTGATAGTCCCGCCCAGCGAGCTCAAAGAGCTCCCAAGAGATCGCCTGAATGAGCTTCACATTGGGCAGAGTGCCGTCCTGGAAGCGAGGCAAGAGCGAGTAGACAGAGCGCGTAGTGCTCGTTCCTTGAACGATGATGCAGCCCTCTTTCGGGCGGTTCGGGTCATAGT
>JAPKBY010000544.1 GCA_028823185.1 Planctomycetota bacterium | reverse complement strand
TTTGAGGACGAGACCTGATGCTTGCGATTTTACTGCTTGGCCTCGTCGCCCAAGGCGGCGACAGCGCCCCTAGCTTCGAACGAGAGATCAGGCCTTTGCTGATGGCTCGTTGCTCAGGATGTCACCAACCTGCGCTCCTAAAGGGCGGGCTCGACCTGACCTCGTACGCAGCGCTGATGGCCGGTGCGGACGGCGACCACATCTTGAACTTTGACCAACCCGAAGAGAGCGTGCTTCTCGAATCCGTGACAAGCATGGAAGACCTCGCGCCGGACATGCCACCAGAGGGCCCTGCACTCGACGCGCTAGAACTCTCCCTGCTGCGACGCTGGATTGACGCAGGCGCACCGGATGACACTCTCGACGAGGGTCCTCGATGGACCGCTAGCTCGCCCCCCATCTACAACCGCGCTCCGGTCATCGCCAGCATCTCGCACTCTCCGGACGGGCGCTGGCTCGCCGTAAGCGGGATGCAAGAGACCCTCATCTACTCGACCGAGGATCTCAAATTAGCGAAACGCCTGATCGGCCTCTCGGAGCGGATCACCTCCGTATGCTTCTCTCCAGACAGCCTCAGCCTGGCTGTCGCTGGCGGGACACCTGCCATCTCTGGAGAGCTCCAGCTGTGGGATGTAGAGAGCGGCACGCTCAAGTGGTCAAAAGCTGTCACACACGACACCATCCGTGGCGTCTCCTTCTCCCCTGATGGGACCTTGATCGCGTGCGGCGGCACCGACAACACCTTGCGAGCCGTGAAGACAGAGAACGGAGAGCAGGTGCTCTACCAGTCCTCCCACACAGATTGGGTGCTCGCCACGGCCTGGTCCTCAGACGGTTCGCACTTGTTGTCAGTAGGCAGAGATCGTTCGCTCAAACTCGTCAAAGTTGAAACTCAACAGTTCATAGACAACGTGACAAGCATCACGCCTGGCGCTCTGCGCGGTGGGCTCTTGGCCGTGAAGCGTCACCCCAAAGAAGAGCTGGTGCTCGTGGGAGGCGCAGATGGCGCTCCCCAGCTATTCAAGATCTTCAGGGAGAAGAAACGCGTCATCGGAGACAACTACAATCTGATCCGCTCCTTTGAGCCGCTCCCTGGGCGAGTCTACGACTTAGCCTGGGCTCCAAACGCGGAGACAATCGTCGCAGTCTCAAGCACGGGCAAGGTCGGCTGGATCCGCGCTTACAACTCTGCCGATGGCGTGGCCCTCTGGGCCCATGAGCAAACAGCAGGGCAATTCACGACGTCCATCCACCCCAGCGGAGAGAGAGCCGTCTGCGCGGGCGCAGACGGGACCTTGCGCCGCTACCAACTCAGCGACGGCGCACTCATCGATGAGCTCCTTGTTCAGCCTGGGAGGTCCGGAAAATGATTTTAGCCCTGCTCCTGAGCCTCACGTCTGCGGGTAATCCGGAACAATGCGTACGAGTCGACGTGACTCCGGCCGTTGTCACCATCACATCACCCTACGACTCATCCCAACTCCTAGTGACAGGGGTGCGTTCTGACGGCCTCAAGGTGGACCTCACCGGAGAGATTGAAATCATCTCGGCGCCGTCCTTCATCGAGGTCACGCCCTCTTTGCTCCTCAGACCGCTCGCGGACGGGAACGGGACTCTAAGGATCAAAGCTGACGGGCGGACGCTAAACATCCCAGTTCGAAGCACTGGGGCGAAGAAGGCCTTCACGCCGGACTTTGAACTCGATGTGCAGCCCGTCCTCACTCGCATTGGCTGCAATGCAGGGACTTGCCACGGCTCGGCTCAGGGCAAAGACGGATTCTTCCTGAGCCTGCGTGGCTACGACGCTCCAGCAGACCACCTCGCGTTGACCG
>JAPKBY010000543.1 GCA_028823185.1 Planctomycetota bacterium | reverse complement strand
TGTGCCGATTGGGACCAGCTCATGCGCCAGTATCAGCTGCGCATACCGAAGGCGAATGAGGGGGAGTGGTGGACTCCGATGGAGCGAGTCTTCGACACTGAGTGGCCTGCGAGTTGAGCGAGCTGCGGGGCTGAGTCGGAGTGGTATCTTTGTCTACCGCAGCTCTAACCTATCTTGACCCATGTTCGCCAGCGCTCGTCGATCCACTTGTAGAAGTCTTCTTCTATTAGATCGTAGAGCGTCGCTCCGTCCTCCCTCAACGAGTTGATGAGGGTGATTCGATTGACGGCCTGCCTACAGGCTGCCCGCAAGAAGAGCTGTCCCTTGATGCCCTCTGATTTCACGAGGAACTCATAGAAGCTCCAGGCCTTGCAGAGGTCTGCATCGTTGAGCTCAAAGGAGATCTTGGAGATCAGCTTGTCTATTCGAGGTCCATCAGAGAGAGCGTGCTCAGTGAAGAAGTCTCGCAGTCCCATGCGAAGCTTCTTGTCGCCCATCACCTTCTCATCTTTGTCGCGCTTGGACTTCCCGTAGCGGTCTTTTTCTGGATCGTAGTGCCCATAACAGGTGACGTTGTTCCTGCCGAGGTACTCGAGGCTGAGGTAATAGCCGACGGCCTCACCCAGCCAGTCCTGCTGCATCCCGTTGAGACCTCCGTGGTAGTGGAGTTCTGCCAGGGTGTGCCCGAGACCGTGGGCGATGTAACCATCGAGGTCACTTGCGCTATCAAGTCGCCAGTAGTTCAAGCGCCGGAGCGGCGACGAGACGTTGGCCACTTGTCCTCGGAATGAGAGGCTCCTCTCTCGGTTCTGCCCCCAGTTGAGAGCGTAATACTCTTCGTAGATCTTCTCGAACATCACGAGGTCGTCTGGCCCTAGGTAGAATTCTTGGAACCAGTTGTCTGGAATGTGATCCAGGAAGGATTCTGAGCGGTATGGGTCCATGAGGTCGACTCTGAAGCCTTCGATCAGGCGCTCAGCAAGCTCTGCTAGGTGCACAGCGACACTGTCAGATACCAACTCAACACAGTGGGTGATGCGTACATGTTGGCTCTGGTGGACGCGGAAGTGGTACTTGCCGCCCCCGTGCTCTTCTGCTGCTGACTCTAGCAGCGCGGGAGTGGGGACCTTCTCAATCGAGTCCTTCGCGCGGAGGGCGCGCACTTCGACGCCCTCGATGAGCTTGACCTTTCTCTCCTTTCGGATGTCGCGGACGACCTCATCTGCTGCATCGGGGAAGGTGGTCTCACGCAGCCAAGTCTCCAGACGCCCGAGGTGCACGACGAGTCGCTCCTGCACAGCGAACCACTCGACGGTCCCTTTCTTGGTCTTCTTGCGCTCTGCCTCGAGCTCTTCGAGCTGCTCTTGTCGCAGCGTGTACTCCTTAGCGAGGCCCATCAAGCTCTGATCGGGGAAGAGGACGTGGATCCCTTTGATGTCCGCCCCGTTGATGGAGACCTGGCCCTTGCTGCTTGACGGGGTGAGCTCGCCGCGTTTGAAACGGTAGGCGACCTTCTCGGGGTTCTTGGGATCAGCGACGAAGAGGATGTTCGGTCCGTTGCCGTTGTATATCCAAGAGTTCTTTTCCTTGTCGAACCAGATCCCATCATAGGTCTCGCCGATGATCATCTTTAGACCGTTCTTGTCGATGATGTTCTTCTTGTACCGCTTGATCGCTTTAGGTCCCTTCACCTCTATACCGATGATCTGTGCCTGTGAGGGAGCCGAAATGACGAAGACTGCAGCACACACCATGAGCGTGGTTATGAACTTACGGTAGAGAGTGATCATGTTGTCAGTATTGAGCCGACGGGCGTTCCTTTGTTATCAGACACAGGTC
>JAPKBY010000542.1 GCA_028823185.1 Planctomycetota bacterium | reverse complement strand
CCAGAAGAGCCATCGCCTGCGTCCGACATTGAGCAGCGTGGGGGAGTTGCGGGTTATCTCACCTCTTCCCTCTGGCAGCGCCTTGCCATCAGTGAAGGCGCGCTCTGGGTCATGGCATGTCGCGCAAGAGAAGCGCCCATCAGACGAGAGGCGTGTGTCAAAAAAGAGCGCCTTACCCAGGAGAGCGGCCTCCTCGTTGTCAGCCACTCGATTGGTCGGGTCTTGGGCTAGCTCAGCTCGCGGGCTCATTCTCTGCAGCTTGCGAGCGAGGCGCTCAGGGCTCAGTCCGTCTTGCGTAGACAGGAGCAGCGTAGAGAGCAGGAGTGTGGCCTTGATGCTCACTCTAGGAAGACCTCTGTTTGGCTGCGCTCAGTTAGCTCTTCCTCTGTGACGTCGAAGTAGAGCTCCCAGCGGCCTTCCATATGAAAGAGCATGCCCTCGGCTCGAAAGAGGCCATCGCCGAGCGCGACCATGCGTGGGAGACGGTTCATCCCGTGCCTGTGCTCGGGCATCGCTGCATCAACTTCGAGGAGGAGTCCTTCTGGCAGCGCCGTTCCATCGACTCGTCGTATCTCGGCTTCGACGACAAAGGGGGCATTGAGGGGCAGCTCTTTTGGGTCAGTCTGCCAGCGCAAGGTCCATTCGCCGTCGTTGGACATGATCTCTTCACCTGGGATGACCCAGGCGGGTGGAGTCGCTGTGCAGGCAGTGAGCGTGGCTATGCAGAAGATGATGATGAGTCTCATTTCTCTTGGACTCCTTTTCGTGCATCGCGGGTGTAGAGCTTCGGTCCGAAGGTCTCGAGGAAGAGCCCATCTTCATCAAAGACCATCAGGCGGTGGTTACCGTGATCCGCGATGAGGACTCGTCCATCTCGGTCGACCTCCACATCTCGTGGCTGAAAGAACTGAAGACAGCCTAGGCCCTCGGAGCCCCAGTCGAGCGAGCGCTCGCCCTCGGCTGTGTGGCGGCTGACCTTGTGCTCGATGCGGTCTGAGACATAGAACCCGCCATCACTCCTAACGCCGAGGCCTGCTGGTGAGGTGAGGCCCTCAGTGATGACTTTGAGAGCTCCGGTCTTCCCGTGGAGGGCGAGGACGCGACCTGCTGGTGCTCCGTTCTGAGGCGCGTTGGCGTCTGTGATCAAGAGTCGCTCTCCGGACTCATCCCACTCAATGTCGGTAGGCCGAGAGAGCTCTCCTTTGCCGATTTTGGAGCGCAAGCTCCAGTCAGAGTCGTAGCGCCGGATCTCGCGCGCGTTGAGGTCGAGGAGGTCGAAGGAGCCGTCGGCGTGGCGGGCGATCGCCCCGCACTCGACGCCCTCTGGCAGTCGCAAGCCCTTCGCGAAGCGGCTCAGGTTGAGACTGTAGGCGGGGGTCTCTGCGTCGACGACGCCAAGCTTGTAGAGCTGGAGCCGTGCGTTCCCCGGGTCGGCGACGAGGAGCGAGCGATCGCTCTCTCTGAAGGACATCCCGGTCAATCCAAGGAGCTTGCCGTGAGCCGTACCTCGTCCACCGAACTCGCCGACTTGGCGCGGGCCGTATCGACTCCACTCATAAGGCTTCACGCGGTTCCCTTCAGGCTCCCCAAAGAAGAGCAGTCCGCCGCCCACAGCGATGGTCTCACCAAGGTGAGGGCTGGCTGTCATGTCTTGCCAGGAGCGGTCGAGGCGGCTGAAGCGCTCAGGCGGGGGACCATGCTCGTAGATCTGGACGCGGTCATCATAAGACTCAGCGACCGCCGCCAATTGGCCGTCTCTCGTCACGCTGAGTCCGCAAGCTGCGTGCTTTCCACGCTCCGACGACAAGGAGGGTGAGCAGGTAGGCCAGTAGAAGGCCTC
>JAPKBY010000541.1 GCA_028823185.1 Planctomycetota bacterium | reverse complement strand
GCGATGTGACCCGCTGATCGCGGGTGAGTCTCTCTCTCGTGGGGCTCTTGGGAGAATGGACAGAGGAGCTAGTCGATCTGCTGTGGCCTCCTCGTTGCTCGCTTTGTCCGCAGATCGCGAGCGTCGGTGACTGCTGTTCTGATCACGCGCTCCCTGATGCGCTCGAAGGTCCTCGCTGTCCCCGCTGCGCTGCCCGTCTCCCCGATGCTATTCGTGATGGTTCGCTCTGCGCTGAATGTCGGCTCCGACCTCCAGCCTTCGATCTAACCACAGCTTGTTGGGATTATCGGGGCCAGGCCTCTGCACGTGAACACATCCTCGCTGCTAAGCACCGCGGGCGCGCTGAGCTCTGGACGCAGCTCGGTGTGCGCTTAGGAGACCGTCTCATGCGTTCTGGCGTGCAGCGTCCGTTGCTGGTGCCAGTCCCGTCTCATCTCTCGCGCAAGATCGAGCGTGGTTATGACTCGGTAGCCCTGCTCGCGCGCGCTGCCGCAGAGCGCTGTGGTGGGAGGGTCGTCAGCGCGCTCAGGAAGAGTCGGCCGACGCGCTCACAAGGTGATCCGCTGGTCGTAGACAGGCGCAGAAATGTGCGCGCCTCGTTCCAGCCGGCTGCTCAACTACCTCTTGAGGGGCGAGCGTTGTGGCTCGTGGATGATGTCATGACCTCGGGCGCGACCGCGAGCGAGTGCGCGCGTGCGCTTCGGAGCTTAGGCGCACGCGAGGTGGGCGTGTGCGTCCTCGCGCGAGCGACGCAGGTCGCTGTGAATGAGTCGGACCGGACCGAAGAGGCTAGTGTGAGAAGTAGGTTGAAAGACGTGGTGAGGGAGTCGATTTAGGCCTTTTTTCAGGTTCGAAGCGATCGGATGAATCCAGCGTGACTTGCAGAGCCCAGAGGAGGCTATGCTCGGGTCATGAGCAGGAACGGGATCACGATCGCGGTCGTCGAAGCGATCAAACGGCGAGCAGACGAGCGTGCGCGCAAGCGGGTTGAGGTCCCGGCGGAAGACGGGGGGCACATCCTTCGCTATCAGTCGGGTCTCTTTCTCGTCGTGGGCGGCTTCGGGTTCCTCTTCTTCTCTGCCATGGGTCTCCTCGCCTGGTTTGCTGAAGACAGCACTGGGATGAGGTCGTTCGTGATAATCGTGTATGCCTTCTCTGCTTTGATGTGCTTGCTGCTCATCAATGAGGGCCGCGCGGTCATTTGGGTCGACTCTGTGGGTCTCGGGACAAAGTCTCCCTGGCGGTGGTGGTCTGTTGAGCTCAGCTGGGAAGAGATCACAGAGCTCCGTTGGGGTGGGGACGCCTTGATGTGGTATCGGATCAGGGGGGCTGCCGGGACAATCAGGGTCCACGCATGGCTCGGAGGGCGACTCCTTGAAGATTATTTTGCAAGGCATCTCAGCGAGGAGGTCGCGCGCGAGGCGGTGGCGAAGGGGAACTCCATTGAACGCTACAAGTGGCGTAAGTTTTGGAGAGAGCGGGTCGAGGAGGCCGAGGAACGCATAGAAGAATGAACTCTGTCAGTAAGCTTCAGCCCGCAGATTGGGAGCGCTATCGCGATCTGCGCTTGCGTTCACTCCGAGAAGACCCGGACGCTTTTTGGAACACCTCTGAGGAGGAGGTGGGGCTCAAGGAGGAGGACTGGCGGAAGCGTCTATCGGAGAACCCGACTTATGTAGCTGTGCTAGGGGGTGAAGATGTCGGCGCTGCGACGGGATGCCCGCATTACGATCGAGACGGAGCGGCGGCGCTCGTCGGCATGTGGGTCGCGCCTCTGGCGCGGGGCAGAGGGCTCGCGTGCGCGCTCATCGAAGAGGTCATCGTGTGGGCGCGGGAGGAGGGA
>JAPKBY010000540.1 GCA_028823185.1 Planctomycetota bacterium | reverse complement strand
CCTAAGACCAAGAGGATCTTATCGCTAGGCGGCACATACCAGACGTCGGTCTGGCGATCGTGCAGATGAAAGGCCTTGATCGCCTGCGGCTCCAAGACGGAGTAGTTCATCTGCTTCGCCTCGAAGCCCTCCACTCCTTGATGCATCCCGCCGTCTAGTCGACCGAGCTCGGTCATCGAGCCGCCGTCGTCATTGAAGCGCCGCAGCTCGATGAGCTCGACACCCTCGATCCCCTCACGGGGCGAGTAGTCCTGGAAGGAGAAGTTGTCTTTAGCTGCTGAGTTGAAGTCTGTCATGGGTCGAATTTGGGTAGCGCTCGCCCAGACAGCATCTCACCTTGTGGTGGTGAGCCGCAAGTACCTGGATCTACAAGCCTACTGCAGCAGCTTGAGCGCTAGGTGGGGCTGTATGTTCGCCTGAGCCAAAATCTTCGTCGCGATCTCTTGGAGCAGGTTGGCCTTCAATAGCTGTGCTGATTCGCTCGCGATGTCCACATCGCGAATTCTGCTCGTGGCGCTCTGCAGGCCGGCTCGAGTCACGCTCGCGTTCGCGCCTGCGCTAGCGAGGACATGCAAGTCTGCGCCGATCTTCCCGCGGCCGCGGGCGATCCGCTGGATACCGGTGTCAATACCCGCCACTGCGGCCTCGGCGCCTGCTTGGGTAGAGAGGTCCACAGTGTCGATCTGCAGGTTGTCTGGCTGCAAAGAGGTGAGACGAACAAAGACAAAGTCGTCGGCGTTGATGCCCACCTGAATCGGGACCCGGAAGATCGACCCATCCCCGACCGGGATGCCTGATAGTCCGTTGTAGTGGGTCCCATTCGCTATCCGGTCTACCTCTGCGATGATCTGCTCTGCTTCTATCTGCAGAGAGACTCGATCTGCGTCTGAGAGCGTACCCGTCATCGAATTGACCGCGAGATCCTTCAAGCGTGAGATCATGTTGCCGATCTCGCTGTAGATGCCCTCGACATAGTTAGCGAGCCCGACACCATCAGAGATGTTGCGCTCAGCCTGCCCCCATGAGCGCGCGTGCATGTTCATGCGCTCCGACATGGCCAAACCTGCAGCGTCATCGGCTGCTCCCTGAATCCTGAGCCCTGACCCGAGGCGGCCCAAGCTCTTATTGACCTGCAAACCTGCGGCGAACAGGTTCCGCTGGGCCGTGAGCGAGGCGAGGTTTGTGTTGATTCGGAGTCCCATAGGGTCTGAAGCCCCCGGGAGGGGCCTACGTGAGGTTTTCGGCCAATGAGGAGACGACATGAGAAGGAAAATTGGATTCTGGAGGAGATACACTCCCCTCCATCATGAGCCCCACCAGAAGAGACCAGCAGTCCGGCTGTCCAGGCGCAGGAGGAGAGACCCTCCGGACCCGCTCTATTCTTGAGGTCGAGAGCTTGGCCGAGCTCCTCTCCGAGTGCCTCCCGTCATTCGGTGGCGGCTACCTCCGGAGGATCTGGACGCTCCTGGACGAGGCCATCGGCAAGGGGCTCCCCATGACGCTCTCTGTCTCCGGCCCCGTCACAGCCAGCGGACAGCACCACTCTTGGCTGAACCCGCTGCTCGACACGGGCTGGTTCTGCATGATCTCGACTACAGACGCTGTCTGCTACCACGACGGGCACCGCTCACTAGAGAGCGCAAATGAAGACAGCCTCTTCGAGGTGCCTATTGATGGTGATGACACAGCCCTGCGCGAAGCAGACATCATCCGCATCACAGACATCGGCTTTAAGGAGAAGCTCCTCTTAGATCAGGACGCCTTCATACAAGACTGTCTCAGCTCAGCCGAGTTCCAAAGGCGCATGTCGGGCACAGAGATGCGCAACCTCCTCGGCGCGCGCTA
>JAPKBY010000042.1 GCA_028823185.1 Planctomycetota bacterium | reverse complement strand
ACGTCAAAACTCTCTGATGCTTGGACCAAGTCCAACATGTGATGAGGAGCGCGCGATCGCTCCTCGGACGTGGCCTTAGCTGTTCCAATATCCATCCCCTTGTAGACCTGCATCGAATCTAAAGAGATCAACTCACAGCCAGTCAGGTCGGCGATCGCGAGCGCGAGCGACGTCTTCCCCGCTGCCGTAGGCCCGACGAGGACAGGGAGCGGCAAGCGGTCTAAGGGGTCTGTGGATGCAAAGGACATGGCCCTGATTCTCGCATACATAGACAGGAACTCGCTCGACCTGCGTACTCTCCGTACCCTATCAGCAAGATGAACCTCCTCCCCCTCCTCCTCTCGCTCCTGATTCAGGACCCGCAAGCCACGCCAGAGGCCCCGCCAGCAGCCAATATGGACGCTGCAGCGCAGGCCACTTGGGACGCCCTCTCAAAGGCAACCTTCGCGGAGGCACCGGTCACAGCCTTTGATCTGAAGTTCCACCTGAGGGTTCGGCCGGATGAGATCCAATCGAACGACCTCACAGCTCACTATCGCTTCCTCTCTCCAGGCTTCGTGAGAGCCACCCTTGAGAGCGGAAGAGAACACCTCCGCGGTCCGAAGGGCGACTACCTCATCGACGGAGATGAAGCCTTCAAGCTCGTCGGGCGTGAAGCGGCGGAAGACAAGAAGCAGATAGACGAGGCCGTGGGAGTCGCGCGCAACTTCCTCGCGCTCACGGACCCGGCGCGCCTCAAGCCCAGCTCTGTGCTCCCGGGCGCCACGCCTCTGAAGTTGCTCCCTTCCGCTCTCCTTGAGCGCGCGCGCGGCTTGAATTGGATCACCATCACTACGGATGGCTTTCACCTGCTCTCCTCAACCGAGAAGCTACCGGAGGGCGCAAAGCGAACACAGCAAGCGCTCTTAGGGATCTCCACCGAGTCTTCCACTCTCGAGATCGCCGTCGTCCTAGAGGAGACCTTTGGCGCTGACGGCGTTCGTCTCCGCGCGCCTCAACATGTCTTACTAGACCTTCAAAAGACAAAGGAGCTGGACAACTTCCAAGTCCCTCGTCATCTCCGTGTGCATCAACTGATCCCCACTGAAAAGGCAGCGAAGTTCAGAGACAGGCCGACCTTTGAGCTCTGGTTAAGAGGTGGAACCCTCCGCCCCCAGCTAAGCGCCGACGCATTCCTCCCTTAAGAGGGGGAAGCTCTAGCGACGGTGGAAAGCTTTCTCGAGGTCTTCCAGATGGAAGCGTACTCGCGTCGGCCTGGCGTGCGGACAGGTCTGATCTGACTCGAGGGCTTGACCGCGCTCTAAGAGGGCTCGGATCTCAATCTCGCTGAGAGCATCTCCAGCCATCACCGATGATCGACAAGCGCAGCGATGGAGCACCTCTTCGACCAGCTCGTCTAGCTTTGGAGTCTCACCCTTCTCTTCTAAGAGGGAGATGAGATCACGCACCAGACCGCCGGCGTTCGGCTTCTTGAGCCGCGAGGGGAGCCCGTGGACTGCGACCGTCGCCTCACCGAAGGGCTCCAGCTCGATCCCGAGCTCTGCGAACTCCGCTAAGCGAGGGCGCATCCTCTCGAGCTCTGCACGTGAGACCTCAACAAGCTCCGGCACCAGCAGACGCTGCACCTCTGGCCTACCCTTCAGCACCTCTGCGCGGAGATCTTCGAGGGTGATGCGCTCGTGCAGCGCGTGTTGATCGATGATCTCAAAGCCATCAGGCAGCGCACGCACAAGATATGTCCGCGCGACCTGAAGGAAGGGGCCTCGCAGGTCGTCTCCGACCTCGCCCATCACGGCCCCTGACTCTACTTCGCCCTCTTCTGCCCTAATAATCGGTGCCGCAAGGGGCCTCGGAGCAGGTTGATAGTCATCTCCGCTGACCTCTCGCGCGGTGACCGGCGAAGCTGGCCTCAGGACACCCGGCTCTAAGAAGCGCGCCTGGTTGGGATCTTCACGGATGACGCGCCGCTCCATAGAGCGAACCATGCTCTCACCCGGTGTCGCGATATCTGTCTTCGCGACCGACTCTCGAAGAGCGTTCACGCAGAAACCAAAGAGCTGACGCTGTTCGCGAAAGCGGACCTCCGCTTTTGTGGGGCTCACATTCACATCAACCGTGCTCGGGTCGAGGTGCAGATGCAGGAAGGCGGTCGGCTGGCGTCCCTCGATAAGGAATCCCCGATAGCCCTCCCTTAGACAGCGAGAGAGGACCTTGTCTCGTAGGTAGCGTCCATTGAGGAACCACATCTGTCGAGCCGTGTCTCGGCGTGAGAAACGCGGCGGCGCGACATAGCCGCTCAGGCGAATGCGTGCGCCTGCGTGACTCGCCTCGACAGGCACGAGCGCGTCGGCGAGCTCGGCACCAAAGGCACGCCTCACTCTGGCTGCGAGATCCATCTCAGGCTCGACGTCCAAGACGCGCTTGCCGTCATGAGTCATCACGAACCCCACGCCTTCATGGGCGAGCGCAAGGCGCTGAACGACATCTAGGCAGCGCGCGAACTCAGTAGAGGCGCGCTTCAAGAAGCGACGTCTCGCAGGGGTGTTGTAGAAGAGGTCGCGGACCTCAACCGTCGTCCCTGCTGGGCAACCGGCCTCTACAAGCTCCGTGATTCGTCCCCCCTCATCCTCTACGCGCCAGCCAAGCTCCGCGTCACGAAGTCGAGAGATGATCTGTGCGCGCGCGATCGAACCGATCGAAGCTAAGGCCTCACCTCGAAAGCCGAGGCTAGAGATGTGCTCCAAATCCTCCGGCTCTCTCAGCTTGCTCGTCGCGTGCGGGAGGAAAGAGCGCTCGACATCAAGGCGGCCCATCCCGCAGCCGTTATCAGTCACCCTGACCAAGCGGATGCCGCCCTCCTCTAAGCCCACTTCGATGTGAGAGGCTCCTGCATCGAGGGCGTTCTCAACGAGCTCTTTTACGACAGAGGCGGGACGCTCGACCACCTCACCGGCAGCGACTTGATTGCGCACATGCTCGGACAGCACCTCAATTCTCGCTTGCTCTGCTCCCATCTCTTGCTCCATGGCTACGAGTCTAACGTCCCCCCGCCGATCCATGTGCGTAGCTCGGTCGCTCTATTCGCCAGCGCAGAGCAAAGCGGAACAGGGTGTCGGCGTCTACTAGGGCGCCGCCGACTGAGCGGCTGCGGGCCTCTAGGTCCAAGAAGTCGGCGAGCATCCCCTCCCAATCTTCAGCTGGCCGCCTCGTTATCCGTGCCTGAAAGGCTTGCATCGTCATCGGGGCCCCCTTTACGCCAGCCTCCCTCGCTGCCCCTGCCGTGCTAGCGCCTCGCTCGAGAGCGCGTGCACCCCGAGCTAATTCGCGTAGGCGATTGCGCAGAGTCGCACCAAGGATCGCAGAGAGCGCTCGCGGGTCGATGTTTCGACGCCCTGTCCGGTCATCATTCATGCCGCCCATATAGAGCGCCTCGACTGCACCCAAGGACCCGCGGAGCTCTCCATCTAAGAGCTTGTCTGCAGCGGACCAAGGCGCAGCGCTAGAGTCCCAGCCCACGAGCTCACGCACGGCCTTCCCTCCGCCATGCCTCAGCTTCTCTAGCGCGGTCTCTAACGCGAAGAGGTCATTCCCGACAGCTGCACAAATGTACACGGCATCCCTAGCGTCGAGACGCAGCTCACGTTGCCGTGCACGCGCCAAGAGCCACTGAACGGTCTCAGCCTCTGTCGGATCACCAGCCTTCCAAGGCGGCGGAGAGTCCCACAGCTTGCGCAGCTCTAGGACAGGAGCCTCCACACCTGTCGCGAGCTTGCAGATCGCGTGGTCTGCGCGCAGCTTGCGGCAGGTGATCACAACACATCCCCCTCTCGTGTCATCACCGACAGCAGCGCTGACAGCTCTCGTAAGCGCCGAGGGTTCTTTGCCCTGCTTCTTCAGCAAGTCTTCGACATTGCGCGCGACCACGAGGCGATCCACCGCAAACAAAGGCGACGCCAGCAAATCATCTAAGAGCCTGGGCGCTGCGAACTCTGGATCGCTCGTGTCGTGGCGAGAGATCTCTAGGTCGTCCTTCTCTGCGCGCTCAAGGATCAGCTTCAAAGCCTCCTCAACGAACCAGCGCTCTTCCCCACGCAAGACAATGATCTTCCCGAGGCCCTTCTTCAGGCGACGGGCGAGATCAGCGAGCTGCTGCGGCGGCGCCGCCGCTCTCTTCTTGGCAGCCACTCCTAGAGGCCTCCAGCAAACTGCAAGTCCGCGGCAACACCAAGAAAGAGCACGACGCCGACCCAGCCATTGGCTGTGAAGAAGGCCATGTCAATCTGCGAGAGGTCCGTGCGCACGAGCCGATGCTCCCACACCAAGAGCGCCGCCGCGAGCACCAATGAGATCCAATAGATGGCGCCTAGCCCTGCGAGCGAGCCCTGCACGGCGAAAGCACCTACGGCGAGCGCATGAAGGGTCCGAGCTGCGTAGAGGCTACGTCTGCGGCCAAAGCGAGCGGGGACAGAGAAGAGGCCGCGCAATCGATCAAAATCCTCATCTTGGCAGGCGTAGACGAGGTCAAAGCCCGAGACCCACGCGAGCACACCCGCTGCGAGCCAGAGGATGGGAGTAAAGTCCTGCTCAAAGCTGCCGGTCACCGCGAGCCAAGCGCCCAGGGGTGCGCATGCTAGCGCGAGACCGAGAGCCCCATGAGCTAAGAAGCTGAAGCGCTTCACATAGGAGTAGCCAAGCACGAGCGCTAGCACGGGAAAAGAGAGCTTCCCGCACCAAGGACCGAGCTGGAAGGCAGCGAGAACGAAGCCCGCAGAAGAGGCGAAGACGAGCGCGCCCACAGAGAGAGGTGTTAAGACGCCGCTCGGCAACTCACGACCGCTCGTGCGTGGGTTCTCCGCGTCAATGCGTCGATCGACCAGCCGATTGAAGGCCATCGCAGCGGTGCGGGCACAGACAGCGCAGAGCACGATCCAGGCTAAGCGCGAAATCGAGGGCACTCCACCCGCTGCGAGCCAAGCGCCCTGTAAAGCGAAGGGCAATGCAAAGATCGAGTGACTGAACTTCACTAAGGAGAGATAGTCGCGAACCTGCCCCATCAATCCTCCTCCGGAGGAGTTGTCCCTGGCTCAACCGGAGGCTCTTCAAGGCCAGACCATCGCGAACTGACAGCGTGCTCAACACCGACTCGATCTAAGATCTTGCCGACGACATGCGCCACGAGGTCTTCGATAGAGGTAGGCCTGTGATAGAAGCCTGGCATCGCAGGGAGGATGACGGCTCCCATCCCAGCGAGGCGCGCCATGTTCTCTAAGTGAATCTGCGAGAGCGGCGTCTCACGCGGGACGAGGACCAGCCTCCGCCCCTCCTTCAGCGCGACGTCCGCTACGCGCTCCACGAGGTTCGATGAGAAGCCCGCAGCGACTCGGCCGAGCGTGCCCATACTGCACGGGCAGAGGATCGCGCCGCTCCCTAGCGCTGTCCCAGAAGAAGGAGGTGCTCCGACCTCTTCAGGAAGAAACACTCGGACCTCCTGGGCGATCTCTTCTCCCAACCAACCTGAGAGCGAAGCTTGAAGTCGTTCACCGCGCTCACCGGCGTCGATGCCGAGCTCGTGCTGTATCACCAAAGCTCCAGCGCGTGTGATCGAGAGATCTACACCATTTCCAGCGAGGACGAGCGCACGCACCAAGGCCTCAGCGTAAGCGTGCCCAGAGGCTCCAGTGATTCCGACGAAGAAACGACCCATGTTCTAATTTGCCCAGTTCAATTCACTAATACGGCGGGAGTCCAGCCCACGGCGAGGCTCAAATTGAACAAGCCATGGCTCCAAGCGGAGACTCCAGGGCCACGCCACCTAAAGAGGACCCCCAAGAGAATGCCTGCCCCGAAGCGGAAGATGAAGGCGGGAGCGCTGAACTCCTCACCTCCTCGCCCCAACCAGCCGCTGACGAGCTCTAAATGGGCTGCAGCAAAGATGGCAGCCGACCCCAACAAGCCCACGGCTTCACCGAAGAGAGGCGCCAAACGCTCAGAGATCCCCGTAAAGAGCGCCAGGCGGCGAGCGACTAGATAGAGCAAGCCATAGAAGCCGACCCTGAAGACGAGCTCCTCCCAGGCAGCACCAGAGACGGCCAACAAGACCTGCGTGCCATGAGGCGCTGCCCCTAGGGCCTCTGACGACACTGAGTGGCCGAGCAGGACCATAAGCACTATCAGAGCGGGACTCAGCAGGAATGCGTAGAGAGCCCCCCGCAGAGCCTGTCTCCCCATGAGAGGCACGAGCGGACAGCCAGCACGTGAACAAGTGAGCGCAGCAAAGAGGAGCAGCAGAGAGATCAAGACTCCACGCGCGAGCGCTTCCCAAGCGCCCAAGGGCTGCAAGATGCTCGTCGCGAAGAGCTCAGAAGAGCACCGAGCGCCGACACCGGACACTTGAAGGAGCTCATAGACGATCAGCAGTGGAGCCATCCCAACGATCCCTGCGATCAACCCCCGCTCTTCGTCGAAGGCGCTCTCTTCGCCCGATCGCAGCTGACTCATTGGAGCTCGCTCGCGCTTCCATAATGGAGGCAAGCGATACCACCGCTCAACAATTGATAACCGCAATCATGAAAGCCGGCTGCTTCCATCGAAGCTTGAAAGTCGGCAGGTTTCGGCCAGGCGAGCACTGTCCTAGGCAAGTATTCATAAGCCTCAGCGTCGCGTGAGAGAAGTCCACCAACGAAGGGCAGAAGCTTGGTGAAGTAGAAACGATATAGGCCGCCCAAGATCTTCCCTGGTGGAGTGCTGAACTCTAAGACCAGCACGCGTCCTCCTACTCGGAGCACCCGCCTCAACTCACGCAAGCCCTCATCTGGGTCCGCCACATTCCTGATACCAAAGGCAACGCTAGCCACATCAGCTGCACCATCTCTCACAGGCAAACACAGCGCGTCACCATGTATAAAGGAGACCTTGTCTGAGGCATCACGGAGCTTCCTCGGTGCGCGCGCGACCATCTCATGAGTGAAGTCAACCCCCACGACACGAGCTCCGCTCCTAGCGAATGCGATTGAGAGATCTCCTGTCCCGCAGCAAGCGTCGACGACCATAGCCCCTTTCACGGTACCAGCACTAATTACGGTGCGCCGCCGCCATCGCTGATCGATCCCGAGCGAGAGGACCCTGTTTAAGAGGTCATAGATCCCCGCGATGCGGGAGAACATCGTCCTTACCTGCACAGGTTCAGGCACAGGCTTCTCCCCGGATCGCCATCAAGAGCGGATCCTCTCCCTGAAGTTGAATGGCTACTGCCTGAAGTAATCAGCCAGCATACGTACGCCAGGAACCTCGATCGACTGGATCCCATCTTCGTAAGGGTTCACATCGAAGCGCGTGAAGTTACTCAACGCGATCACATCGACTGCTCCATCAGAGCCCGTAGAGAACGGGATGCTGAAGAAAGCGAAGCGGGAGCTACAAGCAGAAATAGCAGCAGGAGCAGCCCTGACAAGACACTTCCCATTCACGATGACCGGAGATCCAGCGCTATAGGGGTTAGACATATTTTGAAACGCCCCCAAG
The DNA here is from genome assembly GCA_028823185.1 of Planctomycetota bacterium. Lineage (GTDB taxonomy): Bacteria > Planctomycetota > UBA1135 > UBA1135 > JAKVCE01. The sequence goes on along the minus strand of JAPKBY010000042.1, from coordinate 1,574 downwards.
TTGAGGAGGTTGTCAAAAGCGATGTCCACTGGGATCCCAGACAACACGCTAGGACCGAACGAGACCTTGATCCCGTAGCTGATATCTCTCAACTGCGGCTGCAGCAGCGAGCTAGTAGTCAGAGGTATCTGCCCAGCAACGCCCGTCTCAAAGACGACATTGGTAGCGGCCGGCACACCAAAACCCCCTGGCTCTTCAGTCAGAGCGTCAAAGGGCCCCTCGTGAATGACCCAGAAGCCACTCCTGACATCGAGGTAGTCCGGCTGAATCGTCTTGGCGTTCTTAAAGTTATAAGGCACCACTCCAATCAGGTCGTCAAAGCCCCAACCGTTCACTTCGTTAGGTCCTGATTCAAAGATGGCGACGTCCCCGGAGCGGTTCAGGATATAAGCGAAGTAAACGTTTCTTTGGAATCCAAAGCCCTGCACCTGAGGAAGCTGCCGTGGCGTGATACAGATCTCGAAGGGTCGGTCCATGAAAGCGACCACTTCCTTGCGAACCTGTAAGGAGAAAGCGGAGATGATGCTCACGGAGTCATTTCCTTCGTTGCACACGAGGATGTCCTCGTTCATCGGGTCCCAAGCGATCCCTCGCGGGCTGTCGCCCACAGGAGTCACCTGCACCGTCTCATGGAAGGTCGCTGAGCTAGGATCAGTATCGATGAAGTGAACCGCATTCGTGCTGCTACTCGTGACAGCGAGGAAATCGAGGTTCGTCCCCATCGCGAGTGAAGTCGGGTCAGGAATAATGATCCGATCAACAACAATCATCCGGTTTGAGTTGACGATCGTGACCTCGTTGCGGCTCCGGTCGAGCACGTACATGAAGTGCCCCACCTGCTGGCGGATCTGATACTTCTGACAGTTCGCGACCACATCAGGCAGCGAGGGGCCCGCGAAGACTATCGTCGACTGGTCAGCCAAGAGCCCAGTGGGCGGGACATTAAAAAAAGGAACCGTCGGGTCTGTCCGTGAGGGAAACGGGTTCCCCGGGTTCAACAGATTGACGAGGCCAGGGCCATTCGGGGGTGGGTTTGGTGGCGGCAGAAGGGTCGTGTCGATTGAGGTCGGTTCCTGCGCAAGAAGGAACGGAGAGACACACATCGGAGGGAAGTCCAACGGCGGCGGGTTCGGGTGCGGCGTCGAAGAGACGGTGTTCGGGACCCCATCAATGAAGACGCCACCAACACCACCACCTGTAGTGCTCCCCTGAAGGATAACATTGACACTCTTAATGCCCGAAAACGCGCAGAGATTTCCACCACCCGCCTGACATCCAAAAGGTGCAGGGCCGTTGTTAAAGGCTTGATCCAGGGCGCCCCCGATAGCGACATCGTCAACAGAGCCCACAATCGGCGCCCGGAGGACGCGATCGTCAAGAGAGGAGTCCTTTGTAAGCGTGAAGACCCCGGCTGAGCCTCCGTTATAAGTGCAGGTGCCTGGAAAGAGCGGCGGGAGCATCTGAGCGCCATAGCTGGCCACGTTAGGGTCATTGGGGTAGTTAGAGTTCCCCTCAGCGTAGTTCTGAAACTCCCAAGTGGGATCCCCTGTGCCGGCCCCAAAACCGTTCAGGTC
>JAPKBY010000539.1 GCA_028823185.1 Planctomycetota bacterium | reverse complement strand
GCGCAGGCGGCGGAGTGGTTCGACTCCAAGTCCGCTTCGCATCAAGCACCGGTGAATCTGAGACGAACGCGAGCCTCTCCGCCATCGGTCAACCGGTCGCAGGCGACGTGAAGCGCTACCAAGTCTGGTATCGGGACCCTGTCACCTCTCCTTGCGGAGCTCAGTTCAACCTCTCGAACGGCGTCGAAATCACCTGGGCCCCCTGAGGGCTCGCGTCAGCGCAGCGCCTCTTCAAGGGCGGTGCGCACATCGGTGCCTTCATCGCGATACTTGACGATGAGCGCGCATGAGGCGCTCAAGCCCTCTGCGCGTGCGAAGTCAGAGTTGATGGCCCGCGCGCCGGGGATGACCACGGCGCCCGGCGGCACTTGGAGCGGAGAGTCCGAGGTGCCGGAGAGCTTCGTCTCACTCACGAGGTCATAGAGCGGCGTCGTCGCGCTCAAGACGACCCCAGAGGCGAGCACTGCGCCAGCGCCGATGAGCACGCCCTCGTAGACGCCGGTGTTCCCGCCTAAGAAGGCGCCGTCTTCGATGATGACGGGGCGCGCGCCCGCAGGCTCTAAGACGCCGCCGACCTGACAAGCTGCAGAGACGTGAACTCCGCTGCCCACTTGGGCGCAGGTCCCGACCAGCGCGTGGCTGTCGACCATGGTCCCTTCGCCAACGTATGCGCCGACGTTGATGTACATGGGCGGCATGCAGACGACGCCCTTACCGAGGAAGGATCCGCGCCTGATCGCCGAGCCACCGGGGACGACACGCACGCCGTCTTCAGCCTTGAAGCGCCTGACAGGGAAGGCCGCCTTGTCGCGAAAGAGCAGCTCTCCATCGCATGCCTCTAAGCCTTGCTCCACGACCTCGCTTGTGCGGAAGATGTCGAGCAGCGCCTCTTTCACCCAAGCGTTCACTCTCCAGCCACCCGAGCCATCGGGCTCAGCGGCTCGCACCTCTCCACGCTCGAGGGCGTCTAGGAGCTCTTCACCAGCCAGGCTCATGCGCCAGCCTCCGTGAGAGCGAGGAGGTCCTGGGCGAGGTTGGCGTACTCCGTCACAGCGAAGTCGAGGTCCTTCTTAGCGACCTTCTCACCGGCTGTGTGTGCGTCGATGATCGCACCCGGTCCCATGAGCACCGGCGTCCCCCAGCTAGGCATGTGCGGTGCGTCTGTCCCGAAGGCCACGACCTGTGATTCACGCCCTTCGGGCACATAGAACTCGACGGGTCCATAGCTCTTCCAACGCTCTGTGATCTCGACGTGCTCGCCGAGCAGACCGCTCAAGCGCGCCTCCACGACATCGGGCTCCTCAACCGTCCGAAAGAGCGCGGTCGCGCTCGCTCGGTCCGCGAAGACATTCGGGGCGATGCCGCCCTCGATGAGGCCGAGGTTGAGGTTCCCTTCGCCGAAGAGCGGGTGTCTCCCCCACTCTGCAGAGAGCACGCGGTTGCAGCAGCCGATGAGCTCGTGCACTGCTGATGGGCCGCCAGGTTGTGAGCTATGACCTGGGACACCCTTGGCGAGGAGGGTCGCCTTGTAGATGCCCTTGTGTCCCGAGCAATAAGTGAGCCCGGTGGGTTCACCGATGATCGTGTACTTCGGTCGCCACGGATCTGCGAGGTGGCGATCAGCGTGCGCAGCTCCGATGGAGTCGATCTCTTCGCCGACCGTGAAGAGGAAGCCCACGCGATCTTCGCCGCGCTTGAGCAGCTCAGCGCCAGCGGCGATCTGGCTCACGGCCTGTCCCTTGGCGTCGCAGGAGCCGCGTCCATAGATGAACTCTGAGTCCTGGCGCACGCCAAAGAAGGGCGGCACGGTGTCGAGGTGTGTGCAGAAGACGACCTCAGGGACGCCAGC
>JAPKBY010000538.1 GCA_028823185.1 Planctomycetota bacterium | reverse complement strand
ACGGCTTCGGTCCGCGCTTCAACCAGCGGTGCAATCGATCTTCATCCCAAGCCACGCAAGGATGATAGCAGCGCGAACCCGCAGATCATCAACGACCTATAGCCATGATGACACGGCCCATCAGATCATCCGGATTCACCCACCCCAGCTGCTCAGCATCTACGCCTGGACAGTCAGGCATGTCTGTTTGAGTCCAAAAGTGCCCATCCTCATTTTTTGAGCCCAGAAACACTAGATGCACGGCCCCATCTGCCGAAGCGACAAAGACGCAGTCATCAGATCGCCACTCTTGAGGCCTCCGATCAACGAGGAGACGAGCCCCAGGTGAGAAACGGCTCACCGGGCTGCATCCAAGCTCTGGAAGCCTGAGGAGGTCAAAGCGATGCCCCATATAGAGAGCCATGCTGAATGCGAAGATCATGGTCCCACGGCGCATCAGCCTGAGAAGTTTTTTTTGCTGCGCGATGTTCATAGAGAATCAATTCAGAACTATGCGCCAGATGCGCGCAGCATCGCCTCCAAATTGGCGCCGGCACGACCACCGGAAAAGACTCCGCTGATAGCTGCGACGCCTGCTGGCCCACAGTCTAAGACCTCAAGGACCTCATCAGGGCCGATCCCTCCCAAGGCCCATGTGCGCTCCAACATCGAGGCAGATCGAAGCCCGGAGAGTCCGAGAGTTTGAATCCCTGCAGGCTTGGAAGGAGTCGGATACACGGGGCTCAAAAAGCGATAGTCAGCTGCCATCGTCGGCTGCTCAAGCTCAGCTGCGTGCTGTGAATGACCGACGCTAAATTCCAGCCCCAACAGCTCTTTAGCTTCTTCAGGGGCGAGGGACTGATAGCCAAGATGTACGCCATCTGCGCAGACGCTCATGGCGACATGGGCGCGGTCATGAACCCCCAGCCACCCGTCATGGAATATCTCCCTCGCCGCCCTAGCGAGCTCAAGCAACTCCTTGTCAGGGAGCGATGGCTCCCGCAGGAGCACGCCGCCGGCGCCAGCGGATTTAATATCAGAGAGCTCTCTAAGCAATGAGGCTGTCGCCCCCGCGCGACAAAGACCAGGCGTCACAGGGAGCACGCGAGGAGGGAGCTTCAATCTAGAATGTCCACGAGGTAGTCCAGCTCACGCAAGATGGATCGAAGACGCTTCACCGTATGCTCATGCTTCAAGTGAATCGGTCCATCTTTACTTGAGCGTCGCACGAAAGGTCGCACGCCAGGGTCCTGCAGCAATCGACGACGAGTCTCCTCATCTTGGATCACAAGCGCTCGCTCGGAAGACAAGAAGCCCAAGCCTGCGGCGATGGCCCAGTTGCGAATGGAATAGATGACGTTCTGTGGCACCGGCGTACGACTGTTGCGCTCCAGGGTCTCGAGGATCCGGACGAGGCTCGCGCCTTCATGGAGCGCCCTCCCTACACCTTTTGCGTCCACCCTGAAATGCATCACGTCACCTGAGGTCTCTCGATGACAGAAGCGATCTAGGTCGTGTATGAGCTCCGCGTCATCACCGGAGGAGAAGAGCACCACTTCAAAATCTGGCGTCACGATCAAATTACCCACCAAGGCATCGGCGTTCTCTTCAGCGCTGACAGCCCCGAAGAGGCGAGCGCCGGTCGGGGTCAATCTCATCGCAACGGGATGCCCGGACGAGTCATAGCCGAGATCGACCAAGCCGAGGAGGAAGAGACGCGTCCTGACCCAACGAACGAGATTCCAGGAGAGGCGCTGCAAATCAACGAACGGCTCGCGCACAAAGCTCCGGTCAATCGCAGAGAAATAATCTTCAACAGCTAGCTCATTGAGAGAGGCGAGGTAGGTGTTCCGACTGAGGAATGGCAAGTACATGATGTCG
>JAPKBY010000537.1 GCA_028823185.1 Planctomycetota bacterium | reverse complement strand
CCAAAAGACTGTTAGAAGACAGCGCAATTCCCGACATAGCACCCGACTCGGAGGATGCCCTAGCAAGCGGAACCGTCTTAGCGAGTGGGCCTGATTCAGCGCTTTACTCTCTCATGGAACGCCTCTCAAGCCGCTTCAAAGCGGAGAACGAGCGTAACTCTCCCCTGATCTCCCTAAAGACGACCTGGCGCTCTAAGACCGGTGCTCAGCAGCTGCTCCAATATTACATAGACGCATTCGGTGATTCTCGTCGCGAGTTCTACTCCATGGATGCCACGGTCAAGGCGACCGAGCGAGCGGTGGAGTCCGCCGAACACAAACTCACGTCAGCTAGAGCACAACTAAATGAGTTCTTGATGCCCCACGGAGTGATCAGCCTTGAACGAGATCTCATCAATGCTCAAACCGACTTCGACAATCAGCGAAGAGGCAACGACAACACACGCATCGACCTAGCCTCTAAGAGGAAGCAGCTTGACTGGTGGAAAGAATCTCTTGCGACGTTGCCCGTTATCATCAAAGAGCCCTCTTCAACGAGGGTAGATCAACGAAGACAAGCGCTCCTCACTGAATTAGATAAAGCCAGCAGCGATCTCGCAGCGACGCCCTATTTACCAGGAACGCTCACCCATAGCCGTCTCAAAGCTGCAGCAAATCGTCTTACACTGGAGCTCACGAACATGCCCCTTGAACCGGAGCAACTGAGCGTCGCTCGACTGAACCCCGCCATCACAGATGCCAACTCCGCCATCCGTGGACTTGAAGGGTCCATCGCTGCGTTAGATATGCAGATAACACTCGGTGATCAAAGGCTCGGCTCTCTCGAGATCGAAGTGAACAGGCTCACTAGATTGAATGAAGAGGCGTTACCTCTTCTGAACATCGTGCAGCTCGCTGAGCATTCTGCGACAGACCGCCAAAAAGAGCTGCTCGAAGTATCGGCCGCCAATGAAGCGCTCTTGATCGAGACTGAGTCAGCACAGCGTCTAGTGCAAACCCCTTCACACCCATCGGGTCCGGATCAGTTTGGAATCCTCACCTCGAACACAAAGGTGGGCTTCTTTCTCTCAGCTCTCGCAGCCCTCCTCGCTGGGTTCGTGACCAAGGTGCGCCTCCCCCGCAGGACTTGATCCTCGCGAAGCGGACACCATGGTCCTCTCAACCCTTCAGCAGCTCAGTGGAAGCTTAAACTCTACCGGGCAAGCCTTCCTGCTGCTGTGGATCCCGGCCTCGATCTTCTTCTTCCTCTACCTGAAGCCCTGGAAGGCCGTAGTCCTCATCCACGTCGTGGGCTACCTGCTTCTTCCTCAGGGGAAGATATACATCCCAGCCTTACCAGACATTGATCGGCACATTGCGATGGCCTTAGGGTCGCTGCTTGGAGCTCTCTGGGTGCGTCCGCCTGACCCTTGGCCGAGGTTCCGCTGGATAGACATCCCTATCGTGCTCTGGTGTAGCACTCCCCTGCTCTCCGCAGTCTCTAACGACTTAACTCTCTGGGATGGGCTCTCTGGAAGCTCGAGGGAGATCATCAAGATTGGCATACCCTGGATCCTCGCTCGTCGCTTCGTTCATGGGCCAGAGGAAGCCCGCACGCTCGCGACTGTCATTGTGGTCGGCGCTCTGATTCACATTATCCCGGTTCTCTATGAGCTACGGATGAGTCCTCAGCTCCACAAGATGGCCTATGGATTCCACCAGCACAGCTTCATCCAGACACGTCGCGGAGAAGGCTGGAGGCCAATGGTCTTCATGCAACACGGCCTGGGCCTCTCGCTCTTCCACGCCATGGCAGCGATTCTGGCTGTGACCCTCTGTGGAAAATCTGAGTACCGACGTGTCGAACGGATCTGCGCCTTTCTTCT
>JAPKBY010000536.1 GCA_028823185.1 Planctomycetota bacterium | reverse complement strand
CCGAGGGAGCGGGCTGCTGCGAGCAGCCTGCTATTGGTCGCAGCGCTCTCCCTGGCCCCAACCTTTGGAGGCCGACTAGAGCGTCCACTGCCTCCTGTCATCACGGCTCACCTCCTTGATTTCTCCCCAGTCGCTTGGACTTTGGAGAGCGCTGGAGTGGATTGGATGCGTCATCCAGCGGTCTACGAAGCGGCCGGTACGGCCGATATCGACCCGAGCATGAGGACTCAACGGCGCAACTGGCTTGCGGCGGCCATGTTGCTTGTGGTGGGATGCTCGCTCGCCCTCTCGGCAAAGACCCGCGACGCGGGATCGAATGTGACCTGAGCTCTATGCGTAAATACTTCTGCACCTTTCCTCAAAATCTGATCTCTGAGCCCATCGTGAGTCACACCCTCGGTGAGAAGTTCGGCGTGATTCCGAACATTCGCGCAGCGAGCATTACAGATTCTACAGCGCTGGTCGCCGTGGAGATCGAAGGAGAGGATGCAGCGATCGCTCTCTCGGTCGAGTACATGCGCGAGCGCGGCGTTCAAGTTGAAGAGATCAAAGAAGACTCTGTCTAGTCTTAACGCTGAACGTGTGAAGAGGACTTTCGTGCGCGCACCTTTCCTTATTCTTGTGCTCTGCCTGACGCCTTCATGCGTCCTCTGGGGGACAAAGGCTCAGAATGGACCAGAGTCTGGAGCCGTCGTCGCGGAGCACCCGTTGGCCGTTCAGGCAGGTCTCGCAGTCTTAGCGCGAGGCGGCAACGCGGCGGACGCTGCTGTGGCTGCTGCGCTCACGCTCGCAGTGGTTCTTCCCCAGGCTGGTAACCTCGGAGGAGGTGGCTTCGCGGTGTGGGCGCCAGCTGACGGTCAACCCTTGGCGCTTGATTTTCGAGAGGTCGCGCCCGACTCGACTGACCCCTTGGCTTTTTTCAATGAGGCTGAGGAGGTCGTCTCTGCTCGCTCATTGCGTGGGCCTATGGCTGTCGGAGTTCCCGGGAGCCCCGCTGGCTTATGGGATCTCTACCGGCGCTGCGGCTCCGGTCGTATCAGCTTTGCGGAGCTCGCTGACACGGCAGTTCGTCTTGCTGAGGAGGGCTGGGCTGTGGATCCCTGGCTGGCGCGGAGCCTTAGATCAGAGACTCTCAGGGATAGAATGAACCCTGCAGCGAGAGCTGTCTTTTATCCGGATGGGACGGGGCTCAAGGAGGGCGAGCTGCTCGTTCAAACCGAACTCGCGGAGACGCTGCGCAGGTACTCTAGGCGCGGTCCTAGTGCGATCTACGAGGGGGAAGTCGCAGAGCAGCTTGTCAATGAGCTTCGCAGGTCTGCTGTTCCAGAGGGAGCAGCTGGGACGCCAGCCGATGGGTTCTTCCAGGTCGAGCTCGATGATCTCGCCTCTTACGAGGTCGAGGTGCGCGAGCCCACGCAGGTCTGGTTCCGGGGCTGGGAGATCTTGGGGATGCCGCCACCAAGCTCTGGAGGCCTCGTCATGGGTGAGATCTTTGGGATCATTGAGGGTTTTCCGCTTGAGGCTGAGCGCGTCGCGCGACCGGAGGGCGGCTTCGAGCCGACCACGAGGCTCTTGCACATTTGGATCGAGGCCATGAGGCACGCCTTCGCGGACCGCGCGAAGCATATGGGGGACCCGGGCTTTTATGAGGTGCCGTCCATGGAGCTGCTCTCTGATGAGCGCATCGCGGCCGCACGCGTGGCGATTGGTGAGCGCGCAGACCTCAGCGTTGGCCCATGGGATGCGGGATCTTTTGTAGAGAGTGACCAAACCACTCATCTCTCAGTCATTGATAGGAGTGGGAATGCGGTGAGTCTGACTACGACGCTGAACACCTCCTTCGGCAGCTGCATCATGGTGGAGGG
>JAPKBY010000535.1 GCA_028823185.1 Planctomycetota bacterium | reverse complement strand
GCCATTAGATACTTGTGCGTATTATACGCAGGAGTATACTAATCCACATGTTCCTCGGTCGAAGCCATGAATTGAATTACCTCGAAGAGCTCTACGGCAGCGGCAGGCCTGAGCTCTTCGTTCTCTACGGTCGCCGCCGAGTGGGCAAGACCGAGCTCTTGCAGCGCTTCTGCGAGGGCCATCGAGCCGTCTGTTATCAGGCGGCCCAGGTCCGAGAGAAAGACAATCTGCGCGCCTTCCGAGACGCGATGGCCGACGGCCTGAAAGATGACCTCGTAGCGAACATCGAGTTCCCGGACTGGGACTCCGCGCTCCTCTACGCAGCGAGCAGAGCTGAGACCGAGCGCCTCGTCCTCGTCCTAGATGAGTTCCCATACCTCTGCGAAGCGAACAAAGGGCTGCCCTCTATTCTCCAGCGCTTCTGGGATTCCAAGGGCAAGCACTCACAGCTGATGCTGATTCTCTGCGGCAGCCAAGTCTCATTCATGGAAGAGGAGATCCTCGCCGAGCGCTCGCCCCTCTTCGGTCGCCGAACTGCACAGCGCCGCCTGCAGCCGCTCTCCCCCACAGACTCGCTCAAGTTCTTCAGCGACTGGGACTTTGAAGACGCGCTCACCGCATACGCGATCCTCGGCGGCATGCCTGCTTATCTCTCACGCTTCAGGAGCGACCTCAGCCTCGAAGAGAACGTGATCGCCGAGTCTCTGCGCCCAGAGGGTTACCTACATGACGAGGTGCAATTCCTCCTCAAGAACGAGCTCTCAAACCCTGCGACCTATAACTCCATCCTCTCGGCGATCGCCCGCGGCGAGCGCAAGCTCGGTGACATCGCGCTCTCTATCGGCGTTGAAGGCACGACCGCCAATCGCTACCTGACGGTCTTGCGAGATCTCGGAATCGTCGAACGCCAGATCCCGATCACTGACCCTGATCCGCTGCGATCACGGCGCGGCACCTACCACCTCGCTGACCGCTTCGTCGCCTTTCATGGCCGCTATGTTCAACCCAACCTGAGCATCATCGCTGCTGGCCGCGGAGACCGTGTCTTCCGAGAGCAGGTCCTCCCGGACCTCCCTGCGCTCCTCGATGACGCTCGCACCGACTTCGTGCTCGAACACGTTCATAAGCACGCCGCCGACATCATCGGGACTGAGATCCTCGAGCTCGGTCGCCACAACGGCCAGCTCATAAGGGCTGCGGCGCGCACTTCGGATGGCCGCGGCTTAGCTGCGGTCTTGCACCCTGAGACCAAGCTGGATCTCGACCAGCTCAAGGAGGAGGTCGCGGTATTGGACCGCGCCTTCAGTGGCGAAGCCCACGTCCTCGTATATCGCACGACAGCTGACCCAAACGCGCCCCTACAAGCAGAGCTAGCGACGCGAGAGGCCCTCTCTTAAACCCTAAATTCGCAACAAAGGAGCCCGCCGATGACCCTCGACGACAAGTTTCAAGAGTACTTCTCAGCGCTCGATCGATCAGGCGGAGAGGACCGCTGCTACCTCTGCCGCCGCACCTCGAAGGAGGTGAAGCACTTCTTCGGCTTCGATGAGGACGGCGATCCCTTCGACAGCGCGCTCTACGGACTCGAAGACGTGAACCTCAACGAGGTCGACATCATGAGCTACCGAGGCCGCCGCCCGATCTGTGCGATCTGCCAGCTCAATGTTGACGCGATCGTCGCCCTGGACGAGAGCGAAATCTTGAATCATGTGCTCGAAGAGATGAAGACGAAGCGCGAGCACCTCTGGCCGCACTGATCTCTCAACGGAGCGGTCAGAAGGTCACGTTCTGATAAGTCGGCTGGTATCCGAGGAAGACATCCGCTGCGGAGGGACTCTCTAGCCTGTCCTCCAAGATCTCAGCGAGGATGTCCCTGTAATCAA
>JAPKBY010000534.1 GCA_028823185.1 Planctomycetota bacterium | reverse complement strand
ATCGACATGAAATTCTCCAGGGGACCGTGTTGTTCGCGCAAGTGGCGCGGATTCACACAGCTGGAGCGGCGCTGGGCCACGAGATCTCACCCCGTGGAAAGTGGTCTTCGTCTCTCCTCCCGGCCCACCCTTTGCCGGGTGAGGGGCTTTTGGGCCCGATTTCGGGAGGAAAGCACAAGCTCGCCTCTCGTTAGGACCCTCGATAAGTCGAAATCTCTATGGATGAAGAACGACAGAAGAGCAGTTGTGACCCTCCTAGGCTCACATTCAAACACCAGGGGAGCCCTCGCTAAGATCCGACCCGCGTTGGGGACAGCAGAAGTTCACTTTCGTCTCACAAACGACCCTCGACTCCAAATTGGCACAGAGACAAAAATCGAGATCGGGCGCGCCTCCGATCAAACAGCCAGCACAACCACCGCCCGCGTCGTCTCATGTGACCTGAAGGCTGACCGGGCCGTCTACTTCTTCCGTCTCCCGTCTGGCGTCGGCAGCGCCCTAGGAATGCTCTTCAACCAGCGCTCAGCGGTAAGGGTTGTCCCTGCGCCAGGAGAACCAGTCAGGGTTCAAATACGGATGAAAGATGGCGGCAGAGCTATTCCAGCCGTTGTCGACGACATCTCTCAAACAGGCCTGGGTGTTCTCTTTGGCGTCAACCAAGAGGGAAGGCTCCTAGCTTGTGGCAACAAACTCCAGCTCATGTTGGAGCTTCCGGGCTGTGACCCGATGGAGATCACAGTGGACCCCCGCCATCGCCGCCTCATGGGGGCCTCTATTCGCTACGGGATCCCCTTTCTCCCCGAAGAGACTGAGAACTTCGAGGAGAAGCGCCTCAAGATCTACCGCTACGTCCATCGCCGTCAGATCGAAATGATCGAAGCGCTCAGGGCGATGCCCGTCTGACTCGGGCTGTTATCCTCTGGGCATCTCGCCGCATCCCTCCGAGCGGCGCCTGTCATGCCTATGGACAAGAACAAGCCCAGCCGTAACTTCTTCCTGCGAGGCCTCGTCGCGCTCTTGCCGGCGATGCTCACGACCTTCGCCTTCGTGTTCATCATCCAGTTCACGACGCGATATGTGACAGGCCCGATCAACTCGGCGATCTATTGGACGCTTGAGCGCAACGCTATCGGGTGGACAGTTCTTGAGGCCCTGGACGTTGATCCTCTGAGAGAAGAATTCCTCGCGGTCTACGAGCTCACCCCAGAGCTCCAGAGCCTGCAAGAATCTGCCGGCCTCCGCAGCTCAGCTTTCCAAGAAGCGCTAGAGAGCAGCCGCGAGGCGAAGACCTCGGTGATCTACAACCTAAACCAGCTCGCCATTGACGGGGCGAAGCTACGCGTCGCTGTTAAGAAGGCCATCCATCCTGTCGTCGGTTTACTCGTCGCCCTCTTGTTGCTCATGGTGGTGGGATACCTGGCCTCTGGATTTCTCGGCCGCCGCGTCGTCGCCTGGTTTGACCGAAGGTTGTCGCAGATCCCTTTCATCAAGTGGATCTATCCATACGCGAAGCAGTTCGTTGAGTACTTCCTCTCCGACTCAGAGCTTGAGTTCGACACGGTCGTGGCCGCCCCTTACCCAAGCCCCGGTGTTTATTGCATCGCCTTCGTGACGAGCCCTGGTTTTCGAACGCTCCACGACGCACTCGGTGGAAAATACGTCGCCTGTTTCGTCCCGACTTCACCCATGCCGATGACGGGCTACACCGTCTTCATCGAAGCCTCGCGCTTGATCCCTCTCCCGATCAGCGTGGATGAAGCGCTCCGAACAACCATCTCCGCTGGCGTGCTCATTCCGCCCAATGAATCCGTAGAAGAGCTCACCCAAAACCTCTCCGCGATCCTTGGTCGCCCCTTAGACACAAAGTCATGAACTTCGCAGACCG
>JAPKBY010000533.1 GCA_028823185.1 Planctomycetota bacterium | reverse complement strand
ACAGACGAGAGCGTAGCCAGCCTCAGCAAGACCTCGGGTGTGTCGGGAACAGAAAATCTCGGACACCCCGCAGCCTTCGTGAGATGCCCATGACGACAACAAAAGAAAACAACGTCCTCCAGTTCGGCAGGTTTCCCACCATCGTCGATCTCCCCAATCTTGTGGAGATCCAAACGAAGGCCTGGGAAGAGTTTCTTGCGCTTGATACCCCGGCAGGGAATCGTATCGATGCAGGTCTCCAGACACTCCTGAAGGAGGTCTTTCCGATCTACTCATACGACAAGACCATGTGTCTTGAGTATGTGTCCTACGAGCTTGGACGACCTCGCTACACGATCGATGAGTGCCGCAAACTGCGCCTCACCTACGGCTACCCGTTCAAGGTCCGCCTCAGGTTGATCAAGCCGGAGCCCGCTGAAGAAGAGGTCTACCTCGGCGAGATCCCGATCATGATCGGTGGCGGTGAATTCATCGTCAACGGCTCTGAACGAGTCATCGTGAGTCAGCTTCACCGCTCACCGGGTGTCGACTTCTCATATGACCAGGCGAGCGCGACCGACACACGCCGACTGCACAGCTGCTGGATCATTCCGGAGCGTGGCTCTTGGATTGAACTTAACGTGACCAAGAAGGAAGCCCTTCAGGTTCGCATCGACCAGTCGGGCAAGTTCTCAGCGGTCACGCTCGTGCGTGCCCTTGAGGAAGAACTCGGTTCAGACCGTGAGATTCTGCGCCACTTCTATAAGACGAAGACCGTCAAGAAGTCGCCCTCGAAGTCCGCGAACGCCTTCGCGAAACAGATCACTAACCGCTATGCGGTTGGCGAGATCGTCATCTTGAAGACAGGCGAAGTCCTTGTCCCCTCAGGAGAGTTGATCGATGAGACCGCTGCGCTTGAGATCGCAGAGTCAGACCTCGCTGAGGTCGAGATCATCGATAAGGATCCGGATGAGTTGGACATGTTGATCCTCAACACGCTCCGTGATGATCCGACCAACAGTCACGAGGAGGCCCTCCTCAAGATCTACGGTCGTCTTCGCCCGGGCAACCCGGTCCAGATTGAGAAAGCGCGCGAGCTCTTCCATGAGAAGTTCTTCGATGCACAGCGATATCGCTTAGGGCGTGTCGGCCGCTTCCGCCTCAACAGGAAGTTCAATCAAGACATACCCGAGGACGTGCAGACGCTCACCCCCAAGGACATCGTCAAGGCTATTCAGTACCTCGTCGGTCTCCGCTCTGGTGTTGGTGAGGTTGATGACATTGACAACCTCGGAAACAGGCGCGTTCGCTCCATCGCAGAGCTGGCAGCAGAGGAGTTCCGAAAAGGCCTCCTGAAGCTCCGCCGTACTGCTCAAGAGCGCATGAACTTGGAGAACCCTGAGACGGTCTCCCCCAGAACTCTTATCAACTCTAAGACCTTCTCTAGCGCCGTTGATTACTTCTTCGGCCGCAGTGAACTCAGTCAAGTGGTTGACCAGGCGAACCCGCTCTCGCAGTTGGCTCACGAGCGTCGTCTCTCAGCTCTCGGGCCGGGCGGACTCAACCGTAAGCGCGCTAGCTTCGAAGTTCGCGATGTGCACCTCTCTCACTATGGGCGCCTATGCCCGATTGAGACTCCTGAGGGCTCAAACATTGGCCTGATCTCCAGCTTGGCTCTCTATGCCAAGCTTGATGACTATGGCTTCCTGTCGACACCTTTCCGCACGGTCAAGAATGGCCGATTGACGGATGAGGTTGTCTACCTTCGAGCAGACCAGGAGCTGGGCAAGATCATGGCCCCTGCTGACGTCTCCCTCGACGCGAAGAATAAGATCACGAACACGCGAGTCCTGGCTAGGAAGGACGGAGACAACGTAGAGGTGCCGCCGGAAGAGGTGGATCTTGT
>JAPKBY010000041.1 GCA_028823185.1 Planctomycetota bacterium | reverse complement strand
TCCTCTGACTCTCGAAGCTCTAGGTAAGTCGCGAATGACTCTAGCTCAGTCATAATTCCTCTCTGTTTTCTCTGTGCGCCTCATTTCTATCGAGCAGCGTAGGTCCCACCGTTTTGCTCGGCAAGGCTGCGCAATAGGTAGGCGTCCTGAGCGCCTGAGAGCCCGATCGTGTGAATCGTGATGCCAGCAGCCTCGTTTCGCTCCTTCACCAGAGCGAGGATCTCATCTGGGTCTGTGCTAAGGCCCACCGACGGGCGGCCATCACTGAGGACGAAGATCGTGTCTATCTCTGGCTCTTCCCACTTCTCGTCTGCGTCAGCTCCTGCCAGGTCAAGCGCCACCTCAAGCGCGCTGTAGAGATTCGTCGCCCCGACAGCCTCCAAGTTCTTTAGATAGGCAGCGACCAGCGGGCGCGTCTGCTCTTCCATCTCTACGAGGTCATCTTTCCAAGTCCAGACGTCGCTCGCATACATGACGAGGTTAAAGACAGAGCCCTCCTCAATCCCGCTGAGCGCTCGCAATAGCTCAGTCTTCGCGACGGCTAGCCGTGAAGGCTCATCTCCCTGCGGCAGATCAAAGGGCCTCCCTGCGTCATCATCAGGGTTGTCTCTCGGCACCATCGCAAAGTTCATCGAACCGGATAGATCTAAAACAAAGAGGACACGGCTGCTGTCTGTGCGAATCCCGAAGAATGTGACTCCAATTGACTCCTCTGCGGCATCGCTCGCGTCTGTCTCCTCCGGGAGCTCCGGCACAAGAAAGTCGTCCTCATTCTCACTCCACCAACGCTTCCAGAGCTCGGTGTTCCCATGGAAGTCCATCCCGGTGAGTGATTCTAGAGCCTCTCCGCAATCTGTCCGCTCACGGCCTTCGACCGTCTCTAAGAGCGCGATCAGCACAGGGATCGCCTCCCGATTCCTCAGGGTAGCGAGCGCGTGCATAGCTCGACTGCGCACTTGCCAGCTCTGATCGACGAGCGCGCCCTCAAGCAACCAGCCGCTCAGCTCGACATCATTCACCGCCGCGAGCGCTGAGATCAGCTTCCCTTTCACCGTCGGGTCTTTCTCTCGCTCTAAGAGGTCCCTGAGCGCAGCCCTGACCGTAAGACTCTCTGCCCTGGCGATCATCTCCAGAGTGCGCAGGCGCGCGTCCCCCTTCGCCTTCTTTTGGGCACGCAAGAGCGCAACAAGCGCGCGCTCGAGCAGGAGGCCCTCCTCGCGCGCGAGCGCTCGCCCGCCGGCGTCAACGCAAGCTTCCATGATCTGCGCCAACGAGACGACTGCGCGCTGCACGACGACGGCCTCGCCTTTGGCGCGGTTGTACTGCTGCATCGTCCCTTGAGACATCCCGCCGCCGTTCTGCTCCTGCTCCTTCTGCATGCGCGCCTCCATCTTGCGCACATCAACGAGCAGCTTCGGCAGCTTGCGACGAAGAACGGAGCGCTCCTTACCTAAGCCTGCGATGAGCTTCTGCATGTCTAGAGCGGCGCCTTCAGCGCCGACAAATGCCAACATCTCAACCGCAGCCAGCCGGTCCTCTAAGGACTCAGACTCTAGAGCCACCTCCCACAGCCCTTTGCGTGCGGATTTGGCCTTAGATCCGAGCGCGGTAAATAGCTCGACAGAGCCCTCACCTAAGGATTGGATCCAAGGAGACAGCTCCTCCTTCGTCTTGATCTGCTTCTGAAGCTCTCTCTCAAGCACGCTCGTTAGATCAGCTTGATGAGCGACGCTGTCGGCGAGGCTCTCATCGCGCTCCGCGCGCTTCTTCAGGGTCGCGAGCAAGAGGCGTTTACGGTCGAGTTGATACCTGACGCGGACCGTCTCGTCCTTTGCCTCACGAAGCTTCGTGGCGACGCGGGCGAATTCACGCGAGATGACCGTGACAGCCTCTTTGTCTGTGCTCGCCACCAACTTCGCGAGCGCTGCCCTTTGCTCGGCGAGTGTCCCCGTTACCGCGGCTGTCTCAAAGTCATGCCTCACCCGCTCGAATTCATCATCCCAGCTCGCTGCGAGGCCTCGATCACAGAACGAGGTGCAGGCATAGACGCACAAGAGGAGAGCTGTGAGGTGTCTCATGTTCATAAAAATAGGGTACTGAGGAGGCTCTGGTCTAGCTCCCGGCGCGTGGGCGCTAGAAGTGATACCATCATTGCGGACGTGAGAGGCCGAGGCGATCGCACGGTGGTTTATCCAGCGTGAGGAAAGTCCGGACTCCTCGGGTCAGAGTGGTTGTTAACGGCAACCGGCCGTGAGGTCAGGGAAAGTGCCACAGAAAATATACCGCCAGCAGAGAGACTCGTTTCCCTGCTGGTAAGGTTGAAATGGTGCGGTAAGAGCGCACCGCAGTCCTGGTGACAGGGCTGGCAGGGCAAACCCCACTCGGAGAAAGACCAAATAGGGAGGGTAGGCGACGACCCGCGCCAAGGCCCTCCGGGTAGGTCGTTTGAGGCCGGCCGCGAGGCCGATCCTAAGAGAAATGATCGTCACCCCCGCGAGGGGGTACAAGATCCGGCTTACAAGGCCTCTCACGTCCACTTCAAACTACCCTTATCGTCATAGTCGGCGTCTGTTCACCACTACATCTAGTGGCAAACACTATTCAGACACACCGGATCTTGACGATTTGGCGATCTAGCGTAGAATCTACTCCATCGAGGGAGAAATCGCTCCCTCGAGGCCTCCTACCGCACCTCCCCGGCCACCTACTGGAGAGTAAATTTTGGCCTCGAGAACATGAGCGATGGACATCTCATGACCCCAAGTAAGAAGAGGTTTGCACCCCTGCGGCGAGCCTTTTCCCAACCTAAGCACCCATGGAGTTTGTCTTCGTTGTCCCTAGGGATGACATATTTCCCGACTGCTATCCCCACGGCCTCGTGCCGTTCGGAGAAGAACTCTCCTTCGAGAGCTTCGAGCAAACCGTGACAGAGCACGGCTTCTTCGTAGAGCGCCCTCGCGCCGAGCAAGAGCCCGCCTGGAAGCAAGTCATCCCTTATACCGCGCTCGTTCGTGACGATGAGGTCTTCCTCGTCCGTCGCCTCAAGCAAGGTGGCGAGGCGCGCCTTCATGACAAGCTCTCGATCGGAATTGGGGGACATGTGAATCCTGTCGACCTGCCGAGCGAAGGGCCTCGCAACCCGATCGCCGCCGCCACTCGACGTGAGCTCGAAGAAGAGCTCAACATCGAGGGGACCTGGGACTTAACTCCGCTCGGCATGCTCAATGACGAGACCAATCCTGTCGGCGCCGTTCATGTGGGCTATGTACAAATAGCTCACCTGACTGGCGACGCAAGCGTCAGAGAGGTCGATCAGCTGAAAGGCGATTGGACCTCATTAGAAGAGCTCGCCCGTCTCGCTGAGAGCGACGCGAACTTTGAGACTTGGTCTTCACTCCTCTTGCCCCATCTCTTCGCCGCCCTTCCTAAACCCACCCCCACCGCTTAAGAGATCCCCACAACAACATGAGCACCACCGCACAAAGCAAGACTCTCATCCCCGAGAAGATCTACGACATGCTCCTCAACTCGAAGACCGCTGACAAAGTCACGGTGCACTTCAAGGACGGTCGCTCTTCGACCGGAGCGTTGATCTTCAACCCCTTCAAAGGGACTGGTCGTTTGATCGACATCGAGAAAGAGACCTCGCTCGACTTTACGATTGAAGACGTCCGCAACCTGCGCTTCAGCAAGGCCTGAACCAACAACACTCTGAGCCGCTCTGATTGCGGCCGAAGAGGAGCCTCTCTCCCCTTCTCTTCTTAGCTTCGCTGATGCCACCAGAGACCTTCGGGAGCGTCTCTTGAGGGCAACCGCGAGCGATGGCAGTTGCCCCAAGATGGTCTTCTTGAGGCTGTAGGGCACCTTTTGGCGCTTGCTGCCGGCGAGAGCTCAATCGCGGCTATAGAAAAACAAGCCCGCTTCGTCGATCTAGAGTGGGAGGTCGCCGCTAGTCAACTTGATCGGGATGCGGCGGCATCTCTGGCTCGAGGTCGACGTTCACCGCGTCTGCGATGCGGTTGATGTAGTTGAAGTAAGCCGTGACTTGGATCAAGTCGTGTATCGCGACGTCATCGAGACCCACCGCTCTCAAGCCATCAACATCTCGCTCACTCATCTCTTGTGGTGAGAGAGTCAACTTCTCCGCGTATCCAGCGAGCGCGCTCTCTCGTAGTGAGAGCTCTGCATCGCGCCAACCAGTGAGGAGTGCCCGACAGAGCTCTTCAGCGTCTCTCTCGTTCCCCTCTCTTTTGATCTCAACACGGAGATCGGCAGCGTGCGCATGCATTCAGTAATGGCACTCGTTTGCGACGCTAACGACGACAGCGACGAGCTCTCGATCAGACCGCGTCAATCCCCCTGGCGCGTGTGCGATCTCGCCAAAGAGCTTCATAGAGGCGTCCAAGATTCTTGGGGCGAGGCTCATGGTCTCTACGATCTTGTAGACACGTCCGGCGCGCTTGATCGCTGCCGCGTATTGCTCACCTAGTTGACCTTCAGCCTCAGCGGGAGTGATCGTTTGAATCCAAGCCATAGCCTTGAGTCTATCAGCGCGCCCGAGGCATGTTCTCGACCCACGCCCTCAAGGTCTGGTGGTGGAGCTGCTTGATCCGCGCCATCTGCCCAAACCGCAGCGATATCTCGGTTCGACCGCTCTCAAAGAAGAAGTGCTCAAACTCCAGGTACCAGCGCGCGATCGCTTCCTCTGCCTCTGTGCATGTGCGAAGCGCAAAGCGGGCGCCGGTGAGATAGGTGGCTAGGGTCAGCCCCCAAGCTGCGAGCCAGCGCTTCAAGCTGCGCTTTTGAGCTCTTCCGGTCAGCTCCGTCAAGACCTCCTGCAGCATCTCAATGACCTCTATCTCTTCGGCGTGCATTCGCCGTAACACCTGCTCGAGCTCGGTGCCAGAGAGGCGCCAAGCCAGAGAGGAGTAGGCAGTCTTCGCGCCAAATTCAGAGCGGAGCGCGCCGCGCATCTCCTTCATCAGCCTGGCCTGCATCGCGTCATCACCCATGCTCAAAGCCTACCCTGAAGGGAGATTTCAACCACCCGACGCTGTCGAGGATCGATCAACGAGGAATAATGCGCGGAGAGCGCCCTCCGCGCGAGCTGTGTTTTCGAGATGGCGAGTCCATTCACTGCCGCGCTCTGCAACGCATAAGGCGCGTCCACTAGGAAGCCGGTGAGCAGCGCTGCGATCTCCGAGTCATTTCGAGAGACCAAGGCCAGCGCGCTGACAGCCGCAGCACGCGCCTTTGTTGAAGCGGCATCATCAGAGCTCCACGCTCGCAGGATCCCTTTGACTCGTGGGTCATCTTGTTCTCCGAGCAGAGCGAGGAGGGACGCGCGCAGGACATCGTGGGGAGAGCTGCGCTCGAGCGCCTGCTCGATCCATTCAACCTTGTCTGCTCCGGCTGCCACCCGAACTCTCGCCGCTGCTGCAGCCGTCCACCAGCTATAAGCCTCCTCGAACACCGCCTCAGCGAAACTAGCTAGCTCCGGATCAGGCCCCTCTCGCACGAGGGAGGTCAGAGCTGCGATCCTGACCCTCGCGCTCTCATCTGTCGATGCCGCGCGCTCTAAGGCTGCCCGCGCTAAACCCTGCCTGTCGCCACTTAACGCGGTCGCCGCGCTCGCCCTGACAGCAGCGACGGGGTCTGTTTCAAGCGAGTCTTGGAGCTTTGCGGAGAGGACTGAGCCGAGCGCCGACTCCGCCTCCTTCAACATGAGTCCCAAGGCTTTGATCGCGTCACGCCGACCGTTCACGTCATCATCTTCTTTGGCGAGAGCGCCCCACTCTTCGAGAGACTTAAAGCTCTCGAGCTGCTTCGGTATCCACCCGTTCTTATCAAAACGGACCCAACGCGGCCGCACATCACAGGCGAGCTCGAAGACCTCGCTGCGCTTAGAGAGCTGAATCCTGTGCAGCTCTGAGTCACTCCCCGTCTTCACCTCGACATCGACCGGGAGCTTGAAGACCTCAGGGGTCCAGTTGTATTTAGCTTGTGTCTGCTCAACTCGCAAACGAACGACTGAGTCCTCTTCGTCCCATGACCACTCGACTCGAAACTCTGGAAATCCAGCGCTGTAAAACCACTGCCTAAAGAAGATCTCAAGATCTCTCCCGCTCACCTCCTCCATCACCTGCTGAAATTCATTCGTCGTCACTCCGCTGTTCGCATGAAGCGACACATAGCGACGGATACCAGCAAAGAAGTCTTCATCGCCCAAGATGAAGCGCAAGAGGTGTAGACGGCTCGCCCCGCCCGGATAAGCCTGCCCACCGAAGAAGAGATCGATCGGATCCACGTATTGATCCCAGACGGTCGGGCGCCGATTGAAGCCCCTGTCCAAGCGCAGATAGCTCTCCTGCGTGTCCCGCACGCGGACGCGAAAGTCATCAAGCCCGCGGCTCTCCTCTGCATAGAGCAGGGTGAAGTAAGTAGCGAAGCCCTCATTCAGCCAGATGTGCGGCCATGTCTCACAGGTGAGGAGATCACCGAACCATTGATGAGCTGCCTCGTGAGCTACGAGGCTCCAAGACTCTTCGTCTTGGTACCCGCGAGAGTCAGAGAGCGTCTCGCAGGTGAGCGTCGTCGCCGAGATGTTCTCCATACCACCCACGGGGAAGCCTTCAACGCAGGCTTGACTATATTTTGAGTAAGGATATTTCAGGCCGGTCAGCTCCGAGAAGCAATCCAAGATCTCATCGGTCTCCTCAAAGGAGGCCGGCATCCACTCAGCAAACTTCTTCGGAGCGAGAAACCAGAGCGGGACACCCTCCCAATCACTCTCCTCTAGGGCCAGATCACCCGCGACCAGAGTCGTCAGGTAAACCGGGTGAGGAGTCGTCATCTGCCAGTGCTCTGTATGACTCTTCTCAGCAGCGCTCGAGCTCTTCAGCTCACCTGCTGCTACAGATCTCCACTCCGCTGGCATCGTCACGATGAGCTCGCTCGTCGCTCGATCTGCCGGATAATCAAAACAAGGGAACCACCACCGTGAATCCTCACACTCACCTTGTGTGAAGAGATGAGTCGGTGCACCGTTCTCCTCACCTGCGAACCACAGCCCCTTCTTAGGAGACCCTCTATAGCTGATCTCCAATTCGACGAGTGCTCCCTTCGCCGCTCGCTCCAAGAGATCGACGCTGAGGATTTCAGCATCCTGCTTGAAGGACAGCTGAACTCCCAGCTGCGTGACCACCTCCGTAACGGTCAATCCCACGAGGTCTAGCTCCACTCTCGCCGTCACCTCATTCGCTCGCATGCGTATCGAACAGCTCCCCTCGATGCTCCGGCTCAAAGGGTCGACAGTCAGCGCCAGGCGGTAGTGCTCTGCATCAAAGGCCCTGGGAGGAGCTTCGTGGCGCACAGCTCGAACCATCTCTGGACGCCCTCGACCAGCGCCCTGACACGCCGCTAAGAGCTGCGAGGCTGCCAGGAGGAGAGCTAGAAGATGGTGCTTTCTGAACATGAGAAACGCCTTGAGGATGGGATCCTGCTCCCTCGAATGCTATCAGATCTCTAGTCAACCCCACGACGAGAACACGCGCGTGAACTTCCTCCTAGAGTGCTTTGGCTTTCCGCCTGATGCGGACGAGCAGACCATCGTCCAACAAGTCATCAAAGAGGGAGAAAGTGTGCCTTGGCGTGGACCAGAGGGTGAGCACTACCGACTCCAGATCGCTACAGACCTCGAGCTCAGAGTAGACCGTGAGGAAGGCTCAAAGCACTGGTCCATCCTCCCCTGGTATCGAGAGAGCGCGAGCCTACGGGTAGCCGTGAGAGATCTAGTGAGAGCGCCTGACTCACCCTTCGACATCTTGCTCGTGGGCTGGGCTGCGCCCCCGATCCGTGCCCTAGAAGAAGAGCAAGGAGGAGAAGAGACGGAGGGGGCCTACCTCTTCTCTACTTATCTCACAGACGCTCGCCGACTCCCAGCGCGCCTCCCCAAGGGGCACACCCTCGCTCTCAGCGTTTCAGGCTTCGCCATCGACGTCTCTTATCTCGGCCCAAACGATGGCGTACGTGAGGCGGAGATCCTCGACCAAGAGAGCGGAGCTTGGATCCAACCCCTCGGTGGCGCGGGTTCCCCCGGAGGCTGCAATGAGCTCTCTGTTCGCATCCAAGAGGTGCGACACATCCGCAACCCGCTCACCGGGCGCGACATCGACATCCTCCGCGTGGACGCGCCCTCCCGCCCCCTACATCTCTTCGTCAGCCCATGGGATCTCAAAGAGGCCGGCTACCCCAGCCCGCGCCCGGGAGATCGCATCGAGGGCGTGTTCTTCTTCAATGGAAGAATCTCTGGAGGGCTGCCTAATCGACGGCGCCCCCAGAAGCGTCCCTTCGGCTGAGAGCGCCTCAGCTAGCTCAGCCCTCTTCTGTCTCTTCAGGCACAACGGCTTCTTCGGGCACAAGCTCCCACCGCAGCGTGTCTATGAGAGCCGCTGCGTCCTCGTCAGAGCCCTTTGGGAGCGCCCAGCTGACGAGCACTCGCTCAAGATCTGAGTTCCCTTGGAGGAGCTGAGCGCCGTGGCTGCCAGCCTCTCCAGCGAGCTTTGCGTTATTGGGTGCGATGGAGCCCTCTAAGACCAAGCTCATCGTCTGCTCGAACTCCGCTGCCTCTTCCTCGTCATCCCAAACGATCACGAGGTGCAACAAGTGCCCATCGCCTTTTGTGTAGAGACCTAGAGAGTCACCGCCCCAACCAGCAGCGGCTTGGTTCGTGTACTGAATGTTCATCATCGACAACGGGTTAGCGAAGTTGACCTTGTAGTTTCCATTGGCGAGCTCTGTCACGAGCGCCAACTGCATCTCGCCAAAGGTGTCCTTCAGAGCGAGACTCCACCCCTCAGGAAGATCCACGCTCTTCCGGTCGACCTTGATCGGCTCATCGAGGTCTTTCGGGACCCAATACTTCTCTGGGTGCAAGATCTGCTCAGAAGAGCGGGGCGGCGTAGCGAACGCGCGCTCTAAGGCTCCGTTGGGATCTCGCACTTTCTCCACGGTTCGTAGCTGTCGCACACCGATCGAGAGGAATCTCTGGCCCGTCATATAGGTCGCGAGCAGTGGCTTCCAGATCACAGCTGGTGTGTCCTGAAGCGCAGCGGTCCCCATCTTGGAAAATTCACGCATGGACGCGGGATCGAGCTTACCGGCGTTCGCCATGACCCAGCGGTTCATGACCGCGCTACCGCTACCTTCGACCAAGCTCATATAAGCGGTGGTTTGATCGCTGTTCCCGATGCGCGCCTTCAAGGCTCCGTCGAGGTCGAACAAGCGGTCATCGAGCGCGTG
>JAPKBY010000532.1 GCA_028823185.1 Planctomycetota bacterium | reverse complement strand
GCTGGCTCGTGCGCGTCTTGATGCACGGCCTCGGCGGCGAGATCAAGGTGATGGGTAAGACTTGGAATCAGGAGATGCCGGCCCTGGCGGGCTCGGATCGCGACATCGCTGCGGTGCTCACTTATATTCGCCGCGAGTGGGGCCACACGGCAGAGCCTGTGTCTCTGGAGACCGTGGCTGGTGTCCGCGCGGCCTCGAGCGACCGCCAGCACTCCTGGACGGTAGAGGAGCTGAAGAAACTCCTCGAAGCGAAGGACTGAGAACACAACAAATGAGCGATTTGAACACCGAAACAAACGAACTCGCGCGGATCGAAGACGCGCGCTCCAAGGGTCCGCTCGCGACCCTCGCCATCTACACCAAGCTCTCCGGCCCCGGCTGGTTGCAGAGCGCGATCACCCTCGGCGGGGGATCGCTCGCGAGCGCGCTCTACCTCGGCGTGTTGACCGGCTACTCGATGCTCTGGCTGCAGCCCGTCGCGATGCTGCTCGGCATCGTCATGTTGAGCGCCATCGCCTATGTGACGCTCTCCACCGGCAAGCGCCCCTTCCAGGCGATCAACGAACACGTGAACCCCGTCCTCGGCTGGGGCTGGCTGATAGCTGTCGCGATGGCCAATGTCGTTTGGAGTCTGCCGCAGTTCGCGCTCGGCACCGCCGCGCTCCAACAGAACCTCTTCCCTGAGCTGCTCGGAGGAGAGATCGGCAAGGTGATCTCCTGCGCGCTGATCCTCGGCATAGCGACCGCAGTGATCTGGCAGTACGACTCTGGCACCAAGGGAGTGAAAGTCTTCGAGGGCATCCTGAAGGGGATGGTCGGCGTGGTCGTGCTCTCCTTCTTCGGTGTCGTCGTGACCCTCATGATGGGAGAGAACAGCCTGCCGATAGGTGAGATCCTCAGCGGCTTCGTCCCTGATCTCTCGCTCCTCTCGCAGCCGGCCTCGACCTTCGCGGATGTGCTCGCGCGCACCGGCGAGGCGAGCGCCTTCTGGAGCGAGCGCATCGTCAGCCAACAGCAGGACGTGATGATCGCCGCCGCCGCGACGGCTGTCGGGATCAACATGACCTTCCTCCTGCCCTACTCCATGCTCCGCAAGGGCTGGGGCAAGGGCCACCGCAGCCTCGGGATCTTCGACCTCGCGACAGGTCTCTTCATCCCCTTCTTCGTCGCGACCTCCTGCGTCGTCATCGCCTCCTCGAGCCAGTTTCATACCAAGTTCGACCAGGCCCTCGTCGAGGCTCCAACCGCGGCCGCCTTGAACGGTAGCTATCTCGGCGCTCTCGACGCGCGGCTCACTTCGGACGAGGGCACCCAGTTGCGCCTCGCAGGGGAAGGGTTCGGTGCGCTTGACGCAGAGGCTAAGACGGCGGCTGTCGCCGCAGCTTTCGCCTACCTGCCCAGCGCTGACCGCGAGCTCGCCGCGACCCTGCAGAAGCGCGACGCTTTCGCGCTCGCCGACGCCCTCGAGCCGCTCACAGGCAGCGCCGTCGCCCAGACCGTCTTCGGCATCGGCGTCCTCGGCATGGCGATCTCGACCGTGATCATCCTGATGCTCATCTCAGGCTTCGCCTTCTGCGAGATGTTCGGCAAGGAGCCGCGTGGCAAGGCGCACCGCATGGGAGCGATGGTCGCCGGCCTCGGCGTCCTCGGGCCCTTCGTGTGGACGGGCCAAGCGAAGTTCTGGCTGGCTGTGCCGACGAGCGTGTTTGGGATGGTGCTGCTCCCCATCGCCTACTGGACCTTCTTCCTCATGATGAATAGCCGCTCTCTCATGGGAAGCGATCGACCAGAGGGTCGCGCGCGCTTGCAGTGGAACGTCCTCATGCTCTTGGCCGCCGGGATCGCGACCTATGCGAGCCTCTTCAGCGCCTGGAAGAAGGCGGGC
>JAPKBY010000531.1 GCA_028823185.1 Planctomycetota bacterium | reverse complement strand
GCCGTCGAAGGCGTGCCCCATCATCCAAGCGGGCGGCTCGATGCCAGCGAGCGAGAGCGTCGTGGGTGCGAAGTCGACGAAGCTGACCAGCTGCTCTGTCACGCTCGCTTTGGCGCCTGGATGACAGACGATCAAAGGGACATGCGTCCCGGAGGCGTAGACATAGCGCTTGCCGCGCGGGAGCCCGACGCCGTGGTCGCTGAAGAAGACGATGATCGTGTCTTCTAAATGCCCGGCTGCTTCGAGCTCGCCGAGGATCTTTCCGACGCGTGCGTCCATCGCTGCGATGTTGTCGTAGGTGCGCGCGATGTCTTCACGGACGATCGGCGTGTCAGGGTAGTAAGGAGGGACGCTGACTTTGGCGGGGTCAGCTACTCTCGGGCGGCGCTTGTTCTTCTTAAACGCGCCGCTCTCGTGGGTCATCGTGAGATTGAAGACCGCGAAGAAGGGCTGCTCTTTGTCGGGTCGGTTCTTCCAGTGCGCCTTGCCGCCGGAGGCATCCCACACCGTGACGGGCTCCTTGAACTGGTAGTCGCGCTTGGAGGCGTTCGTGCAGTAGTAGCCAGCCTCGCGCAAGAGCTCCGGAAAGCAGCGCACATCAGCAGGCGGCGTCGCCTCATAAGAGGGGATGCCATCGTAGGCGCCGGGGTTCGAGGCGAGGGCGGCGGAGCTCGGCTTGCCGGTGCGCATGTGCATGGCCCCGATGGCGGTGGCGTAGCAGCCAGTAATCAGCGTCGCGCGCGCCGGCGCGCAGACGGGCGCGTTGGCATAGGCCTTTGTGTAGCGCGTGCCGCGCGCAGCCAGTCGGTCGACATTTGGAGTCGGGACGGTCTCGTCCCCATAACATCCGAGCCATGGGCTCATGTCTTCCACTGAGATCCAGACGATGTTGGGGCGCTCATCCACGCTTGGTGAAGAGCTCGCAGAGAAGAGGGGCAGGCAGAGGAGGAGGCTGATCATGAGGTGAGTCAGGGTAGCGCCTCTGCGCGATCGCTGTTTGGCTTAAGCGTTGGCAGAGAGCGCGCGCGCGACGGCGCGCCCTGCTTGGTGCCCGGTGGACCAGGCCCATTGGAAATTGAAGCCCCCGATGCGTCCCTCGCAATCGAGCACTTCGCCGACAAAGTGCAGGCCGGGATGTGCCCGTGACTCCATGTTGCGACGGTCAATCTCCGAGAGAGGCACTCCGCCTGCTGTGACCTCGGCATAGCTCCAGCCGCGATCACCGGAGACAGGGAGTTCAAGCTCAGTCAGGATGCGCGTGAGATCCCGGCGCGTCGCCTTCTTGAGTTGATTGAGCGGTGGGTTCCCGTCGATTCCAGCCATCTCGAGGCAGACCTCGACGACCCTGCGGGGGAGCGAGCGCGCGAGCAGTGAGCCGATCGTTCTCTTTGGTTCATCGCGTGCGATGTTGAGGAAGAGCTCGTTGACGGATTCGCGCGTCTCGCCCGGGAGGATGCAAGCGAAGAGCCCTGCGTCTTTGTGTTCGAGACGTGCGCCTACCCAGAAGCGGCTCGCGTCCATCGCGACTGGCCCGCTGATTCCAAAGTGGGTCCAGAGCAGGGCGCCGCTGCGCTTGTCGATGACCTTCCCGCTCACTCGCGTCGAGAGCTCCACTTCATGAGCGATGCCTGAGAGCTTGGCGTGAGGAAAGGGCTCTTCGAGGATGAGCGGTACGAGGGCGGGCCAGAGCTCAGTGACCTCATGTCCCATGCTCTTCGCGAACTCTAGACCGAAGCCCTCGCTGCCGCTCTTCGGCAGCGCAAGGCCGCCGGTCGCGATCACGACGCGTCGCGCGTGGAAGGCTCCCTCTGTGTGTTCGATCGTCCAAGAGCCTTCCTCGCTCTTGACCGCAGAGACCTTATGGCTCGTTCGAATGTCGACGCCGAGCTCATC
>JAPKBY010000040.1 GCA_028823185.1 Planctomycetota bacterium | reverse complement strand
ACAGCTCGAGCCTTCATCGTTCCGAAGGTGATGATCTGGGCGACGTGGTCGTTGCCGTACTTATCCCGGGTGTATTCCAACACCCGCTCTCGCCCGTCCTTGCAGAAGTCGATGTCGATGTCGGGCATCGAGACTCTGGAGGGATTCAAGAAGCGCTCGAAGATGAGGCCGTGCTTGAGCGGGTCGATCAGGGTGATGTCTAAGAGGTAAGAGACGATCGAGCCTGCGGCCGATCCTCGTCCGGGCCCGACGGGGATGTCATGTTCCCTTGACCACTTGAGCACGTCCCAGACGATCAAGAAGTAAGAGGTGAAGCCGAGCTGACGGATGATTCGCTTCTCATACTTGAGGCGCTCACGTGCGACCTTGTTATCGCTGCGATACCTCCTCTCAAAGCCTTGTTCTAAGAGGGCGTCGAAGAAGGCTTCCGGGTCTCCGTCATCCTCAGGCCGGAAGACCGGGATGTGGTATTTGTCGGGGTCTCCATCTTCTTTCTCGTAGCTGAACTGGATGTCCAGATTGACCTGCTCGGCTACGTTGACTGTCTCAGGCACTGTCTCGGGGAGGTCACGGAAGATGTGACCCATCTCGGCGCGAGTCCTGAAGAAGAGCGAGTCAGTGTCGAACTTGAAGCGGTTCACTTCAGCCTTCTTGGCTCCGGTGTTGATGCAGAGGAGCACGTCTTGCGCCTGGCAGTCTTCATGGCGCAGGTAGTGGATGTCATTGGTCGCGACGAGCGGGATGCCGGTGCGCTGGGCGAGGCGCACCATGTTCTCGTTGACCTTGTCCTGGAGCTCGATCCCGTTGCGCTGCAGCTCTAACCAGAAGTGGTCTGCTCCGAACATGTCACGGAAGTCGCTCGCGAGCTGCTCGGCTTCAGCGTCCTTGTCCAGCTTGAAGAGCTGGTTGATCTCGCCTGCGAGGCAGCCAGAGAGGCAGTTGATGCCGTCGGCGTATTTGCTGAGGAGCTCCTTGTCGATCCGCGGCCGAAAGTGAAAGCCCTCTGTGTAAGCGGAGGAGGCGAGCTGGATGAGGTTCTTATAGCCCTCGTTGTTCCGCGCGATCAGGGTCAGGTGGTTGTAGCCGTTGCCGTTCTTCTTGCTGTGCGGCTGATGCATCGACTCACGCGCGATGTAGACCTCGCAGCCGATGAGCGGCTTGACCTCTTTCTCCGCGGACTTGGCAGCCTTGTTGAGCTCCATGGCCCCGAACATATTGCCGTGATCTGTGAGGGCGAGGGCTCGTTGATCGTCAGCCACCGCTGCCTCGACGAGGCTAGAGATTCGGTTGGCTCCGTCGAGGAGGCTGTAGTCCGAGTGGACGTGGAGGTGGACGAAGTCCGGCGCGGTCATGTGCTTATGTCAGGGTGAGTGTGCGAACGGGCGTGTTTGGACGTGTTTGGGCGTGTTTGGGGACAGTCGGGCGCTCAGGAGCTGCGCCCTAGAAAGTGGAGGAGTAGGGCCTTCTGTGAGTGGAGGCGGTTCTCAGCTTGTTGATAGACGAGGCTCTCAGGGCCATCTAGGACAGAGTCGGTGACCTCGAGATTGCGACGGACCGGCATCGCGTGCATGAAGTGTGCGTCCTCGCCAAGAGCGAGGAGCTTGGGATCTACCTTCCAGTCGGTGTGACGGGCGCGGCGGTTCGCCGCGAGGGTGGGGTTGCCATAGTCATCGAGAGACCACCACGAGCGTCCATAGACCACCTCTGCTCCGTCTACGGCTTCAGGGAGCTTGTTTGAGACCTCATAGCTGCCTTCGCTTTGAGCGCAGATGCTGTCAGCCTCTTGCAGCACCTCTGGGTCTAGGTCGTAGCCAGTCGGGTGCGCGAGACGTACCTGCATTCCGCTGCGTATGGTCGCGTGCAAGAGTGAGTTTACGACGGAGGGGCTGGCGGCAGTGGGGGAGTGAGTCCAGACGATGGTCAGCTTGCGTTTCTTTAGGGAGCCGAAGTGCTCGCGCAGGGTCATCAAGTCAGCGAGGGTTTGGAGCGGGTGCCAAAGTGCGCTCTCCATGTTGATGATGGGCACGTCTGCATGATTCGCCCATGAGCGGATCCCTGCGTCTAATCTGTCAGTGCTCCAGGAGTTGCCGGAGAGCCTCGTCCTGATCGCGATCAGATCGACGTAGCGAGAGAGGACCGTCGCAGCATCGCAGACGTGCTCGGGGGCGATCCCGTCCATGACGCGTCCCTCTCGGTCCTCAAGATCCCAAAAATCAGAGGATGAATTTAGATCGATCGGGTGGCCGTGAAGCTGGCCGATGGCTGCCTCGAATGAGACTCGGGTCCGGAGAGAGCGCCTGAAGAACAGGAGCCCTATCGTTTTCCCGTTCAGGGCCTCCTTAGTGCCCTCACGCCTGATTTTGCTCGAAAGCTCAAGGATGGAGTCGACCTCTGATTGCTCGAGGTCTGCCAGTCGCACTAGGTGTCGCAATGCCGCTGTTGAGGCCATGGGAGCAGTCTACAGTGATAGCCGGTCTAAGTCTCACCGGAAGCTCTCTCGACTTAGTCTCTCTTGACTTAGAGGGGGGTCGTGGATACAACCGCCCCCCCAAATCGTGCACCCCTGGCTCAACTGGATAGAGCACCTGACTACGGATCAGGAGGTTACAGGTTCGAATCCTGTGGGGTGTACCAGTTCAAGGAGGCGCATGTCTTTTCGGCGCCTGCTCTCTCAGCTTCGGCTCATCTCGCCTTTTTAGGCGCGCCTGAGTCGGCGCGACCCGCTCTCTGGCATCTATTTGGAGTCACTCTGACCGAGCCCCAAAACAGCAGCACTTCGGCGTCTACCAAAGACGACGATGAGCGCTTTATGCGGCTCGCCCTCGAGCAGGCGCGGCTCGCTTCGGATGTCTCCGATGAGGTGCCGATCGGCGCAGTCGTTGTATTAGATGGTGAGGTCCTAGCGAGCGCTCATAACGAGACGCGCATGCGCAAGGATCCGACCGCTCATGCAGAGCTCTTGGCGATCTCGATGGCTGCTCGCTCAACGCAGAGCATGCGACTCGTCGGGGCAACTGTTTACACGACCGTGGAGCCTTGCTTCATGTGCGCTGGAGCATTGAGCCACGCGCGCGTCGCCAGAGTCGTCTGGGGAGTGAGGGATCCAAAGTTCGGTGGTTGTGTCTCATTGGGAGATGTCCTCTCTCAGCCAGGGCTCAATCACCATGTCGAATTCTCCGAGGGGGTCTGTGCTGATGAAGCACGCGATCTCCTTCAGTCGTTCTTTCGAAGCAAACGCGCAGCTAAGGCAGCGGAGTCCAGGGATTGATCCCAGCTCCTGAGCCCTTCGGCTGACGTGAAACAATTATGAGCCCGACCGCGGCGATGCCGAGGTCGTAGAGAGGTCAGTGACTATACTGACCGTCACCTGGAGAGGTGCCGGAGCGGCTGAACGGACTGGTTTCGAAAACCAGCGTGGAGCAATCTACCGGGGGTTCAAATCCCTCCCTCTCCGCCAAGTACACGGGTCATCACTGATGACCCGATAGGAGAGGTGTCCGAGTGGCTTAAGGAGCACGCTTGGAAAGCGTGTGTGTCGTATTCCGGCACCGAGGGTTCAAATCCCTCCCTCTCCGCCATCACCGGCGCGGTCAGCGCGTCGGCTCTTTTGCGGATGTCAGGACCCGGCAGTGGGTTCGGTCCTTGCGACGAGTCAGGATCGAAACGGGTCAGGCCGGGAACGGAGCAGCCCTAAGGTCTTTGATTCGTGTGCGGGTGACCGGGCCCTCTGTCGTGCCCTGCATCCGCATCTTCATGTCTGCAACTGCTCTTCGGGGCCGCAGCTAGCCTGAGTCGGCTCGCTTCAGGCAGAAGCTCACGATCCTGTTCGAGTCGGGTCTCTGTCCCGGATGGATGGACTGATAGACTGCTCACATGAGTTATCTCGTCCTCGCTCGAAAGTATCGCCCCCGCACCTTCGAAGAGGTCCGGGGCCAAGAGGTCGTGACCCGGACTTTGACGGGTGCGATCACGGATGAGCGCGTGGGCCACGCCTACCTATTGAGCGGTCCCCGCGGCACAGGGAAGACGACGATCGCCCGGATCCTCGCCAAAGCGCTCAACTGTGAAAAGGGACCTACAGCGACGCCCTGCGGCAAGTGCGACCGCTGCGTTGACGCAGATCGCGGTGCCGACGCTGATGTGATTGAGATTGACGCCGCCTCAAACAATGGGGTGGACGAGGTGCGCGCTCTGAGGGAGCAAGCGGCTTACAATCCGATGAGAGGACGTTACAAGGTCTACCTCATTGATGAGGTGCACATGCTCTCAAAGGCCGCGTTCAACGCCTTGCTCAAGACTCTTGAGGAGCCGCCCCCTCATGTGAAGTTTCTCTTCGCAACGACAGAGAAGAATAAGGTCCCGGACACCATCCTCTCGCGCTGCCAAGTGCTACAGCTTGATCCGATCCCTGAGCTTGTCATCAGCGCTCATCTCGATGAGGTCTTTAAGACAGAGAAGATCAAAGCAGCGGAAGGTGTGACTGAGGGGGTCGCACGCATGGCTCGTGGCGGGATGCGAGACGCGCTCTCCATCGCGGATCGTCTGATCTCTCTCGCTGGTAAAGACCTCAGCCTGGAAGATCTAGAGCGCCTCTCCTCTACGCGGAGCGGAGATGCCCTGGCTCTCCTGGAACACACGCTGAACGGCGACGGCCCTGCGCTGCTCGAGGCTCTCCCAAGCGTCGAAGGCAGCGAGGCTGAGCTGACCGATGAGCTTCTGAACTGCGCGCGAGGGTGCCTGCTCCTCGCGCACTGTGGTGAGGCGACCCCTCTCGTTGATGCCGTAGACGAGACTCGTGCGCGAATGACGACCCTAGGCACCTCCCTCGGTTCTGCGAGGGCAGAGGTGTGGCTAGAAGAGCTGCTCTTGTGTCGAGAGAGAATTCACGCCCTCACGATACATGGCCGCTCGATCCTTGAGAGCACCCTCCTCATGCTCGCCCGAGGCTCCGACACCTTGCCCCTAGGTGATCTTGTGGCTCGCATGACGGCGCTAGAGACGAGCCTGAGAGCTGGCGGCGCTGGGACCAGAGCTCAATCAAGCGCTGCACCACTGCGTACCTCAGCACCTCCTCAAGCTGCTGCTCCTGTGACGCCCTCGAAGGCTGCTGCTGAGCCTCCGAAGAAAGCAAAGAAGCCCAAGCCTGAGCCTGAGACTCTCGCTCCCCAGGCCCCTCCGGAGGCAAATGAGGCCTCATCGCCTCGGCGAAAGCGGACGGAGGCTGATCGTCGCGCAGCTCGCTCCAGCTCAGCTGAGGCGTGGTCAGCCTTTCTCGAGGACCTCGATCAGAGCGCGCGAGGTCTGAGCGACGTCATTCGCAGGAAGGCCCGCCTCGTGACACTCGAGAGCGAGCGCGCGGTCGTGCGAACCGCCGATCTACTTGACGAAGAGAGAGCGCTCCTCGCGGACGCACGAAATAGGCGCACGCTCTCAAAGGTGTTGACCTCTGTTTTAGGGCGCGAGGTCAGCATTGAGATTGAAGACACTGACGAGATCCGCCCCGGTGCGGATGACGAATACACCAAACAGGTCGCCGATCTCTTTGACGGCCGCATTGAGGACTAAATCATGGCTGGGCCCGGTGAACTTGGAAACCTGCTGAAGCAGGCTCAAAAGATGCAGCGCGAAATGGACCTCGCGCGCGAAGAGATCAGCGCATCAACCTACGAGGGGAGCGCAGGCGGAGGGGTAGCTCGCGTCGAAGTTGACGGCGATGGTGGAGTGAAGGCTGTCCACCTCTCAGAGGAGGCGCTCTCTAGCGGAGATAAGGGCGCTGTTGAGGATCTCATCCTCGCTGCGGTCAGAGATGCCCAGACACAAGCAGCAGAGCTGAAGCGTGAGCGCCTGTCGAAAGTTACAGGCGGCATGGATCTGCCGGGTCTCTTCTAGGAGCTAGTCCGTTGGCGTTCCCCGCACCTCTCGAACAGTTGATTGAAGCTTTCGAGCGCTTTCCAGGCATCGGTCGAGTTACGGCAGAGCGCTTGGCCTTTCACATCCTCCGTGATCCTGAAGCCGCGGGGCTCGCAGGCGCGATCGAGCGTGCAGCGAGGGACACGCTTCGCTGTGCGGAGTGCGGGAACATTGCGGAGCAGGACCCCTGCGTTATTTGCTCTGACCCTAAGCGTGATCGAACTCAGTTATGCGTCGTGGAGGAGCCAAGGCATGTAGAGGCGATCGAGCGATCGGGCGCCTTTGGCGGCGTCTATCACGTCTTGATGGGTGCGCTTAATCCAGCGGAGGGCACCGAGATCGCTCAGCTCTCAATCAAATGGCTCGTAGAGCGTGTGGGTGCAGGAGAGGTCCGCGAGGTCGTCTTTGCTACAGATCCAGACGTGGAGGGCGAGGCGACCGCCCTGGCAGCGGTGGAGGCCTTAGAGGCTGGATTGAGCGAGCGGCCTGTGATGACCCGCCTAGCTAGGGGGGTCCCCTCTGGCGGGGCCTTGGAGTACCTCCACAGGGGCGTCTTGATGGACGCCTTTGAGGGCCGGCGCACCATCGGCGCGAAGCGCTGAGGCTCGCTTTTGGGGGCGGTCGCGTAAACCATTTCCATTCAATGGTTTAGAGCTGCTACCGAGCACCACCTTTGCGCTTCTAGAACAGCGTAAACCCTTTGCTGGTATTGGTTTGTGACTTTTTTCTCACGTGCAGGTCTAGGCCTCCCTGTGAGCCCCTACGCGCGCGCTCTGGGGAGGGTCAATGGAAGGTTTTTGGGCTTGGCAAGGGTCTTGCTCTCAACCTCTAGCTGCGCTTCGTCGATAGCGGGTCAGGACATCACTCCTCATGGCCGGACAATCACAAAACCTCTCAGCTCGCCAAGAGCAGCGCATGGCTCTTCAGCCGCGCATGCTCCAAGGCATCGAGCTGCTACAGCTCCCTGCTGGAGAGCTCGTAGAGTGGCTTGAAGAAGCTGCGCGCAACAACGAGGCGCTCAAGGTGGAGCGTCCTCAGGAGACGGTGAGGCCTTCGCGCGGTGGCGCAGAGGCCACAAGTCGACACGATCACGCGCTTCAGAATCATCCTGCCCCCGAAGCGGGTCTCCATGAGAGTCTTTATGAACAGCTCGCGGTCCGTGAATTGGAGGGAGGGCTGCATGATTGGGTCAACTTCCTGATCGGTTGCCTGGACCCTACGGGACTCTTGACCCTGAGTGATGAGCAGTGCATCAGCTTCGCTAAAGAGGCGGGTTTGGTCGAGGGAGAGGAGCTCCTCGGATCGGCGATCGCGGTGCTCCAGACCTTCGAGCCCAGCGGTGTCGGCGGCCGAGACGCTGTAGAAGCGATGCTCCTTCAGCTGGACCCGATGGGGCCGCAGTACCCGCTCTTATGCCGACTCCTTGAAGACTTCCTTGACGAGCTCGCTAAGAATCAACGACCTCAGGTCGCGCGCTCTCTAGGAGTCAGCCTCGATGAACTAGAGGAACTCATCGGAGATCTGAGTGAGCTTGATCCCTCTCCCGGTCGCTCTCAGTGTGATGAGACCGCAGAGGTCATCATTCCTGAGGTCCTCGTTGAAGCTTGTCCTGATGGATCATGGGAGGTCGACCTCCAGAGCGACACGCTCCCGCGAGTCTCTGTAGAGGGCGAGTATCGAACCATGCTCAAAGACGCGGAGGGGGAGCTCGCGAGCTATCTCCGCGAGCGCGTTCGTGATGCCCGCACCCTCGTTGACGCTGTGCATCAGCGAGAAGAGACCCTCCTGCGCGTCTCTCAATCTGTCTTCCGCCGTCAGCGCGACTTTCTCGAAGACGGACCGAGCAGCCTGAAGCCTCTGCGAATGAATGAGCTCGCAGAAGAGCTCAATCTTCACCCGAGCACGATCAGTAGATCGGTCTCTGGAAAGCACGTTCAGACCCCATGGGGGGTCCATCCGCTGCGCTGGTTCTTTCAGGCAGGCGGCCCCGCAGACGAGGCTCAGGCCTTAGACACCGTGCGAGAGGCTGTCAGAGAGGTCTTCGCCGACGAAGACGTGCACGCTCCTCTCTCCGATGAGGAGGCCGCAGAGATCTTGAAGGCTGGCGGAATCGACGCCGCCAGAAGGACCGTGGCTAAATATCGAAAGGAACTAGAGATCCCTAGCTCCTATCGTCGCCGACGCTTCAGCTGAGGAGGCGAGCGCTGACAGCTCGCGGCGCGTATCCTGCGCGCTATGCGTAACCTCCGCGTCCTCATCTCTTACGACGGCTCCAAGTTCTTCGGCTTTCAACGCCAGGACGGATTCTGGTCTGTACAGGAAGCCATAGAGCAGGCTGTAGAGGCGACAACCGGGGAGAAGGCCACCGTCTTTGGCGCGGGGCGAACGGACACTGGAGTGCACGCCTTGCGACAGGTCGCAAACTTCCATGTGGAGAGCGACCTCAGTGATGACCGCTTACGATACGCGTTCAATGCTCACCTCTCAGAGGGCGCGTCCATCGCGCGACTCGAGACATGCGGTGAAGAGTTCCATGCCCGCTTCTCCGCGTGTGGGAAGCGCTATCTGTATCGAATAGGGACCTCTCGCTTTCATCCTCCCTTCCCTCCGGAGTATGAGCACTTCATAAATCAGCCGCTGGATCTGGGAGCGATGAAGGAGGCCGCAGCTGCGCTCATCGGGACTCATGATTTCGTTGGGTTTGCGAGCTCTCGCTCCAGGTGTAAGACGACAGTTCGGACGTTGACACACGTTCGCATCATTCCGCGCAGACAGGGCTTAGCGATCGTGGTTCAGGGCAACGGCTTCCTCTACAACATGGTTCGAACGATCGCTGGCACCTTGATCGATGTAGGTCGCGGTCGACTTGATCCAGCTTGCGTCAAGGTCGCGCTCTCGGATGGGGATCGAAGAAAGCTGGGACCGACCGCACCAGCTGGAGGCCTTTATCTCCTGAAGGTCATGTATCCGATGCCTTGCTTCCAAGGCGCAGATTCAAGCCCGCGTGGCGATGTAGGCGTAATCCGGAGCTAGGGCCCCTAGAGGCGGTTTTGCCCTCGGAAGGGCAAACTCCTCAAAGAACTAGAGAGAGGACTTCTTGAAGTGACCCTGAATCTGTCCCATCTTGGAAGTCGTGGTCCTGTTCATTCAGCTCGTTTCGCCTTTTGCCCAACTCGGGCATGGTCGAAGCGAAGCTCGGACTCCGCTCAGGTGTGTGCCGCTCTCGGTGCCCGATGAGCCCCTCATTCGCCTAGCTAGGGCTAGAGGATTGAGCACAGGTTCCGTTCCTGCTCGACCAGGAGTCGTCGAGCCATTTGCGCCCATGTGGCGCTCCCCCTAAGCCCCAAGGAGGCTCTTTTGATGAGGACTGAAGTATCGATCCTGCACCATGACTATCCCGGAGATCTTCGCGCTCAAGTGGAGGGCAAGCTGCTCTC
>JAPKBY010000530.1 GCA_028823185.1 Planctomycetota bacterium | reverse complement strand
CAGGCATCGCGCCGCCTTGAAAGCGCGCGCGTATCCAATCAGTCACCCCGACTCGGGCCGGGTATCGCCCCGTCTGAACGGCCGCTCGCGTCGGCGAACAGATCGCTGCGGATGCGTAGAAGTCTGTAAAGCGCACTCCCTCCGCCGCTATTCGATCAATGTTCGGAGTCTTGTATACCGTAGACCCCTGGCAAGAGAGATCCATCCAGCCGAGGTCATCGACGAGGAACAAGACGACGTTCGGCGAATCATCACCGAGAGGCGCAGAGGCGAGGACAAGAGCTGCGATGAGGTTCAACACGAGTCAATCCTACAAGAAGCAGTGCGTCGCGCTATCCTTCCAAACCTCACCCACCGGAGACAAACATGAAGAACTCACGCTTTGCCCACTTCTCTCTCTGCCTCATCGCCCTCTGCATCGCGATGTCGACCCCTGATCCACGCCGCTCCGCGATGGCTGAGGCAGGGATCGCCTTCCTCGCCTCACTCGATGAAGAGCAGCACGAGCTCTGCACTTTCGAGTTCATCGACAAAGAGCGCACAGCTTGGACCTATCTCCCTGGGCAGCGCCAAGGGCTAATGGTCGGAGATCTCTCCAGCGATTCACGGGCACTCTTCACCGCGCTCATGCAGAGCGCGCTCAGCTCTGGTGGCTACCTGAAGGCGGAGGGCGTGCTCATATTGGAAGGCGTGCTCCGCGAAATGCAGCCGAACGCGGGGCGCGACCCGGGCAAGTACGCGATCACCGTCTTTGGAACACCAGCCGAGGGCCCGTGGGCTTGGACCTTCGAAGGTCACCATCTCTCTCTCAACTTCACGAGTGATGGAGAGGTCTCGCGTTCGACTCCGCTCATGTTTGGCGTAGCGCCCGCCGTCGTTCACAGTGGACCACACACAGGCCTGCGAATCTTAGGCGCAGAGCTCGACACAGCGAGAGCGCTGATTGACTCTTTCACACCCGCTCAGAGAGAAGCTGCGACCCTAGACGTAGATCGGCCACGCGATGTCGTCATGGTTCCCGCCCGTAAAAAGCCGCTCGGAGAGGTAGGCATAAAAGCATCCGCATTGAACGACGAGCAGCACGCGATGCTCTTCGAGATCACCGCCGAATATACGGGCAACCTTAAGTGGAAGAACGCCAACCGTGAGCACAGCCGATTCCTCAAACTGCGCGGTCTTCGTAGCGAGTCCGAGGACCCTCTTGACCTCCTGCGGTTCTCCTATATCGGCGATGTCGAGAGCGGCCTCCTCTATTATCGAGTGACCAGCGGTCGCAGCTCTTTTGAATATGCAGCGACAGGTGATGACCCTGATCACGCCCACGCGCTCTGGCGTGATCTCGACCAAGACTTCGGGGCAGACCTCTTGCAAGAGCACCTAAAGGAGCAGCATTAGCCCAAACAGAGCCCAAATGAGCAGGAAGAGGTCTTCGGTGATAGCCTAATGACGCGTGGGATCTCACCAGAGGGCCCTCATTCCTTATCAATAAGAACTCGGTGTCTCCATGAAGCTCGCACACTCTTTCGCACTGCTCGCACTCTTCGCCGCCCCCTCCTTTGCTCTCCAAGGGAGTGACTCCTGCGCCACGCCTACCCCGATCGCGGGCATTGGCTCCTTCGCCTTTGACACAGCGACTGCGACCACGGGCATTGAGGCCCAATTGGAAAGCATTTGCTACGCGTTCGGTTCGAGCGGGGTCGATAACGATGTGTGGTTTGAGTGGACCTCAGACATAGACGGCGTCGCAGTCGTCACCACCTGCCTCCTCACTGGGGACGACACAAAGATCGCAGCGTATCCTGGCGGAGGATGCCCCCCCGCGAACACTGCGCTCGCGTGCAACGACGACGCCTGTGCTTATCAGTCCAAGATCGAATTCCCGGTCGTCAACGGATC
>JAPKBY010000529.1 GCA_028823185.1 Planctomycetota bacterium | reverse complement strand
GCGGAGGCGCCTTTGACCCCACAGTCACCTCAAGCTCAGACTGCGGGTGGGCGGGCGTGGAGCTCGATGGGCGCCGGATTCGCTTTCATGAGCCTGGCCTGAGCTTGGATTTTGGAGCCATAGCGAAGGGCTGGGCCCTCGATCTTGCGCGCGTGGCGCTCCTGGATGCTGGGGTCGAGCGCGCGCTCCTGCACGGCGGGACAAGCAGTGTCTTGGCGATCGGAGCACCACCGGAAAGAGCCGGCTGGGGGGTCGCCCTTGGGGAAAAGGGGGCTCCACAGTGCTCACTCAGGGACTCCGCTTTGGGTGTCTCAGCGCCGAATGGTGAGGCTGGTGGAGAGGGACATGTGCTGGATCCGGGCTCTGGCGTCGCAGCCAATCGGGTCGCCATCGCGGCGGTCGTGAGCGAGAGCGCGGCTTGGGCGGACGCTTGGTCCACAGCCCTGGTTGTAAGAGGAGAGGACCTCCCTCTACGGAATGGTGTAAAAACGGCCTTCCTGCCTCGGGGTGAGGCATTAGACTGCGCGGACGCTTGGCGATTGAATGACGCCGGGTCTTTCCAATTCCCCTGAACCCCGCCCAAAGGGACTGAACGATGAGCTCTACAGACCGCCGCAGCTTCTTGAAGACCGCAGCGCTTGGCGCAGCAGCAACCTGGATCCAGCCTGAGCTGGGTGCTCTCTACGCATTGCCCACAGGGGCGAGCCTGCGGGTAGGAGTCATCGGTTGCGGCCGGCAAGGGCGCACCATCCTCGCGGAGCTCGCGAAGATAGAAGGGGTCTCTGTCACGGCGATCTGCGATGTAGATGAGCGACGACTCTCGTCAAGCTCTCGCAGGGCTCCGGAGGCGAAGACCTATCCGGATCACAAGGCGCTCTTGGAGGCGAATGAGGTCGACGCCGTCATCGTCGCGACCCCGACCCACTTGCACGTCGGACCTGCGATCGATGCGCTCTCCGCTGGGAAGCATGTCTACTGCGAGGCGCCGCTCGCACACACAGTCGAAGACGCTCAAGCGATCTCGAAAGCGGCAAAAGGAGCCTCTGTCGTCTTTCAAGCTGGCTTCCTCGGTCGCTCAAACCCCGTCTACAAGCTCGCACGCTCTTTCGTTCGCTCTGGCGCGATCAGAGACGTGATCTCGATGCGCGCGCAGTACCGCAAGAAGCAGTCATGGATGTCTCCTTCGAATGACCCGGCGCGAGAGAAGTTGCTCAATTGGAAGACCAACCCCGAGGTCTCTCTCGGGCTCGCAGGAGAGTTCGGCGCCCAGCAGCTAGACGTCTTGCAGTGGTTCACTGGTAAGTACCCGCTCGCGGTCTCAGGTGCAGGCTCTGTCGTCGCCTGGCCTGATGGTCGCAAGGTGGACGACACGATCGTCTGCACCCTTGAGTATCCCGGCGGCGTACAAACTCACTATGAGGCGACCCTCGGAAACTCCCTCGGGGGCACTCATGAGGAGATCTTTGGGACGATGGGCGCGGTGCGCTTGGCTTGGACTCATGGCTGGATGTTCAAGGAGGCTGACTCTGCGACGCAGGGCTGGGAGGTCTATGCCAACAGGCAGAGCTTCCACAATGACGAAGGGATCACCCTCATCGCAGACGCGACCAAGCTCGCAGCGCAAGGGAAGCTGAAGGAGGGCGTCGGGCTCCCTGAGCCCTCGATCTACTATGGAATCGCAGATTTCGTGAAGAGCGTGGTCGAAGGGGCGGATGTCGCTACGAGCGCCAGCGAGGGATTACGCGCCACGGTCGTGGGCATTCTCGCGGCGCAGGCTGTCGCTACAGGTCAGCGCGTTGAAATTGACCCCGCGCTCTTTGAGGGTTGATCTCATGACTGATTCACTCACGCTCCGCAAACTCCCGCTAGGCGCCCGGATTGGAATCGGCGCCCTCGTCGC
>JAPKBY010000528.1 GCA_028823185.1 Planctomycetota bacterium | reverse complement strand
GCTATGGAAGAGCTGAGGCAGCTCTTGGAAGAGCGCCAAGGTCGTTACGAAGAGTGCGATCGGGTCGTCGAGACCGGCGGTCAGGGGTCAGCCCAGATCGTGGCAGAGTTGTCCTCTTGGGTCGCAGGCGATTGATTGGGACAGCGGGCCTCTTGGGCCCAGAACTCTTAAGTTGCTAGAGTTTCGGTGCCGTGAGATTCAGCCTTTTAGTTGTCCGCGAACGCCTTGTGCCTTGGGCCCGAGGCTTGAGCGCTGTCTTTGTGCTCTTGGCTCTCAGTGCCTGCTCTGACTCAGACGAGGATGTGCCCTTGGTGCGGCGAGAGCTGCGACTCCAGCGCAGCGCTGAAGGTCCTGTCTTAACGGAGGCGCCGTCCACGCGTTTGATCCCAGACGACGGGGAGATGTGGCGCAGCTCTTCGCCCTCGCAGATTAGGGCGCTGCCCAAGCTCGGGATTGATCACTGCCTTTATATGGACGGTCAAGGGGAGCGGTCCGTGAGCCTGCACGGCTCCTTCTCGCCTACGGAGTTCAACCAGATCTCTGTGGGCTATCTATGCCGTAATCGCAGCTCTCTCGTCGTGAGTCTATTGAGGGGCGGTCGGGTCATCTTGGTGGCTGAGCGTCAGCTCGTGCGGGTCTCTTCTGAGCCGCAGATTATCACCGCCTCTTTTTTGGATCATGGCGAAGAGAGCGATCCTTATGACGAGATCCTGATCCGCTTTCCCGAGCGTGCCGGGCCCGTTGGATTTCTCTTTGCAGAGCTTCAGCGGGTGAGCACAGAGGCCTGGATGGAGTCGCAGCTGGTGCGTGGTTCACACGCGCGCGTCGGGAATCAGCTCCGGCCTGCGCGCTGGCTGACACCGGGGCACACCCTAAAGGGGACATACAAGGCAGGCGTGGATGATCGCTTGGTGTACAGCGTCGCGATCGAAGAGCAGCTGGGTCCTGTGCCAGTGAACGCAGCTATAGAGGTCTCGCTCATCGGCGGCGGACCTGGAGAGCGCTTGCATAGGTATACGCTGTCGGAGACGCCGGCCGGGTGGAATGACTTCTCGATGTGGGGGCAGGGCGAGGAGGGCGCAGAGATTGAGTTCGCCGTAAACATCGTTGATTGCGAAGAAGGTGCAGTGGGGGTCTGGGTCACTGATCCGATCTTTGATCTGCCTAGGGATGAAGTCGAGGCGGCTCCAGCGTTAGCCCCGCTCGTTCTCCTTATCACCTCAGACACGCACCGTGCCGATCACCTGGCCGCGGCCCTCGGGTCCGTCAAGGTGAAGACTCCTGCGCTCGATGCCTTGGCCGCGAGAGGGGTGCTCTTCGAGCGAGCTCAGGCGACGAGCTGCATCACCTTGCCCTCGCACACGGCCATGCTCACGGGGGTTCACCCAAGAGATCTCGGCATCGTCGATAACGTTACGCCGCTGG
The DNA here is from genome assembly GCA_028823185.1 of Planctomycetota bacterium. Classification (GTDB taxonomy): domain Bacteria; phylum Planctomycetota; class UBA1135; order UBA1135; genus JAKVCE01. The sequence continues at coordinate 477 of JAPKBY010000528.1, read as the reverse complement.
AAGACCAGGCGCGCACTCTGCAAGAGGTCTTCAAGGAGGAGGGTTGGATGACCTTCGCGGCGGTCAGCGCGCTTCATCTCGGCCATGAGGTGAGCGGCCTCTCGCAGGGCTTTGACCGCGTCACTGCACCTGCTCTCGGGACGGTCTCAGGTGAGGCCAGCGTGCAGCAGATCTTAGGCTGGCTCAATGACGGGAACCTTGATCGGCCCGTGTTCGCTTGGCTGCACGTCTACGATCCTCATGCTCCCTACACAGCAACTGAGTTCGAGGGTGAGTATCTGAAAGATGCGCGCGCCGAGGATTCTGATCTGCCGCTCTCTCTGCGGGAGGGCCGCGCGCGCTATCGCGGCGAGGTCAGCTATGTAGATCATCAACTGAGAGCGCTGCTCGAACACCCGCGCGTGAGGGCCGGGGTCGTGGCTTTCACTGCGGACCATGGCGAGGTGCTCGGACAGCACGGGATCAACTTCACGCACA
>JAPKBY010000527.1 GCA_028823185.1 Planctomycetota bacterium | reverse complement strand
TCCGATGAGCCCTGTGTAGTCTCCTGCCATGCGCTCAGCCGGGCTCGCTAGGACCTCCCCGATCTCTAGATGGGCTGCGATGGGGGCGACCAAGAACTCATTAGTTGCAGTAGCGAGGACGAGCTCGTGCCCGAGTGTGCGATGCAAGCTCAGCTCGTGGATGAGCCTAGCTGAGAGCTTGGGGAAGACATGCTCACTTAGCGTCTCTTCAAGCCATTCGGCGCACTTCTCCAAGCCGTGATCACGTATAGGTGAGAGGAATCGTGCGACGAAGCCTGCTGCGTCATGCTGACCAGAGCTATAAGCGCGTTGAAACTCTTCAGCGGCTTCAGCTGAGAAGACTCCTTTCGAAGTGAGTACATGGCTCCACATCACATCTGTGTCGCCATCCAAGAGCGTCCCATCTAGGTCGAAGAAGGCGACTTTCATGGTGACTCGGGGTTTTGATTTGGCTGAAGAACGTCGGCGAGCCCGTGCAGGCGAGCGACTGAATCGACGAGTCCGCCAGGTCTGGAGCGAACGAGCCATAGATCTGCATGGCGTTCACCTAGTGCGCGAAGATCTGCGGCGATGTCAGCGGTGAGCTCTCTTGGTAGAGCATTGATGGGAGCCCCCTCAGGTTGTTGGCTCCTGAGGATCCCTAGCTCGCATGAGCAGCTCAAGAGGTCCAAGGCGAGGCTGAGTTCGCTGAAGGCTAACTGTGCCTCAGGCGCTCTTGGAGCGAGATTGGAGCGCTGTTCGTGCAGGCTCTCGAGGGCTGATTTACCCGCTTGAAAAGCCTCCTGATTGAGGCCCGGTGCGCGCTCAAGGGGCAGGTTCTCCTCTGGAAATCCGATCGGGAAAAACAGGGCAGAGACATTGTGTGCTGTGACATTGCATGGGTCAGAGGCTCGTCCAAGCGCTAGCGCGAATTCGCCGAGCCCTGCTTCGGGGTCCTTGAAGGCGTGGTGATCAAGCAGCGCGGCGAGCTCCTCGTCATTTCGTAGCTCTGCTGCTGCGCCATTCCACGCGGCCTCTGCGCCGTGTAGGAAGCCCAGATAGCTAACAGGCAGTGGTTGGATGTGACCGCGATCTCCCCAGTCAGTGATCAAGAGCCCGCCTGCTGAGTGAGCGCGAGCGGCTCTTGAGGCGCTGCGTAGGTTCGCTATGCAGTTGTTCGTGCGACCCCCAAATGATTGCCATGAGCTTGTGCCCGGAGCGATCAAATAGTCGACACCAGAGTCTTTGAGGGTCTTCGCCTCTGCGTCCAGTGGATGATCCGCTTCGTAGCCCCAGAGCACGGATTCGCAGCCTTGTGGAAGGCGCTCTAAGGTCTCGGGGTGATTGAGGATGATGTCAGCCCAGAACTGCATCTTGTGTCCTCGCTCATCAATCAGACCGTGGACGCCTTGCAGGAAGTCCATGTAGACCTCCGCGACTCCTCGGGCCTCGACCTCTGCTTTTGATTTTCCGAGCCCGAGGTCAAAGGTCTCATCTATGCCTACATTGACTCGTTGGCTCTTGAAGTTTGGGAGCAGCTCGTCGTAGAGGCTCGCTAGGAATTGAAGGCTGGTCTCATCCGTCGGGCAGATGCTGAAGGGCTGCTTCGTCGGATGAAATGGGTGAACGACTCCCTCAGGTACCTCGGCTAATTGATTGTATGGACTGTGGACGAGCCACCGGTGTAGATGGCCGAAGCTCTGTTGGTTGGGAACGAGCTCTATGCCGTGTAACTCAGCGTGGCTGTCGAGAGCTCTGATCTCATCAGCAGTCCATGGGGATGACTGACCCCAGACCGCCTCTGCCCCGGAGTAGGCAAAGGTGTGCTCTGTGTAGAGTTGAAGTTGATTGATCTTCCACGAAGAGAGCAGCTCTACGAGGGCAAAAGCAGTCGCCATGCTGGGGACGCGATCTCTGCTGATGT
>JAPKBY010000526.1 GCA_028823185.1 Planctomycetota bacterium | reverse complement strand
CCGTCGCCTGTGTTCGTGAACTCGAAGTCACAGTGGACCTCTTCCGCGTCATCCACCGCTCCGAAGTCATGAGTGAGCTTCGCAAACTTTATCTCACCCCGAGCTGTGGGAGCGCTCTCTATGACCGGCGCTGCCCCACTCTTCACCTCCGCGGACGCGAGCTCTCCGTCGGAAGATTGACGAGTCTCCACTTCTGAGCCACAGCTCGAGAGCAGCACGAGGAGCACGAGGGGGGCTCTAAGGAGAGAGGCCCTGCAGAGGTCGATGGCTTTGATCAAGGGAAGCATGATTCCCAGAGTCTACCGCAATTAGGAATAGGCCTTTCTAGAATTGCCCACGGGAGAATCAACAGCCCTTAGAGGCTGTGGCTCTCTCTACTGCTTAGGCGCTATCATCTCGCGCAGCTATGTCAGACACAGAGAAAGAAGAGACCGATCGCCGCCTGAACTTCCTCGAGACCCTCGTGGAGGAGGACCTCGCCAGTGATCGTGACGGCGGGCGCATCGCGACGCGCTTCCCGCCGGAGCCCAATGGCTACCTCCACATCGGTCATGCGAAGGCCATCTGCATCAACTTCGGGATCGCCAAGAAGTACGGCGGCACCTGCAATCTGCGCTTTGATGACACGAACCCGACCAAGGAAGACACGGAGTATGTCGACTCGATCAAGGCCGACGTCAACTGGCTCGGCTGGGAGTGGGATGGCGAGGTCCGCTACGCCTCGGACTACTTCGAGCAGCTCTACTCCTGGGCTGAAGAGCTGATCGAGAAGAAGCTCGCCTATGTCTGCGACCTCAACCAAGAGGAGACTCGCGAGCATCGCGGGACAGCCACCTCACCAGGCACGAACAGTCCTCATCGCGAACGCAGCGTCGAAGAGAACCTCGACCTCTTCCGGCGCATGCGCGCTGGAGAGTTCGCTGACGGAGCCTGCGCCTTGAAGGCCAAGATCGACATGGCCTCACCGAACTTCAACATGCGTGACCCGGTCCTCTACCGGATCCTCCACGCTCACCATCACCGCACAGGCGACGCGTGGTGCATCTACCCGATGTACGATTTCACGCACGGACAGTCTGACGCCATCGAAGGCATCACTCACTCGCTCTGCAGCTTGGAGTTCGAGAACCACAAGCCGCTCTATGAGTGGTTCTTAGAGAGACTCTCTGTCCCCCATCAACCCCGCCAGACAGAGTTCGCTCGCCTCAAGCTCACCTACACGATGATGAGCAAGCGCAAGCTGCGTGAGCTCGTCGAGGCCGGCACCGTCGGGAGCTGGGACGATCCCCGCATGCCCACCATCAGCGGCATGCGACGCCGCGGCTACACCCCCGCCGCCGTCCGAAGCTTCATCGAGAACATCGGCGTCGCGAGGTTCAACTCCACCATCGACCTCGTCGTCTTGGAGAACGCGGTGCGCGAGGACCTGAACAAATCCTCTCAGCGCAGGATGGCTGTGCTTGATCCGGTCAAGGTCGTCATCACGAACTACCCCGAGGGAGAGTCCGAGACCATCCAAGCCGTGAACAACCCTGAAGATGAGTCCGCTGGTAAGCGCGAGATCCCCTTCGGGCGTGAGATCTGGATCGACCGCGAGGACTTCAAAGAGGAGGCTCCGAAGAAGTTCTTCCGGCTCGCACCGGGACGCGAGGTGAGGCTCCGCTACGCCTACTGCATCACCTGTGAAGAGGTCATCAAGGACTCCGCTGGGAACATCACAGAGCTGCGCTGCAGCTATGACCCGCTGAGCGCCAACGGGCAGACCGCAGACGGTCGCAAGGTGAAGGGCATCATCCACTGGACCCCTCTCGAGGCAGTAGATCTTGAGGTGCGGCTCTATGACAACCTCTTCTGTAAGCCCGACCCCGACGATGCTCCGGAGGGTGAGGACTGGCGCGCCAACTTGAA